>CAYOGX010000097.1:0-2523 GCA_964403235.1 uncultured Planctomycetales bacterium
CTGGGCGTGGAGCGTGTTGAGATAGTCGGTCCGCTTGTCGCCGTCGGTGACGTGCCCCCCGGCGAGCATCTCGGTGTACATCCGCATCGACGTCAGGGGGGTGCGGAGTTCGTGGGTGACGGCTGTGGCGAAGACGGCGCGTCGCTGGCTGAGGGCGAGCACGCCGTGGAGCATGACGGCGATGGCCGCGGCGGCCAGCAGCACACCGGCCCAGGCGGCCCCGAGCGAAACGCTCAGCGTGTCCGGCTCGTCCGGCGACGTCGGCGCCGGGCCGGGAATCAGGCGGAGCGGCAGCGAGGCCAGCCTGCGGGACCCGTCGGCGCGACCGTGCGACGCGGGCACGAGCTGCGCCTCCGGAAGCAGGTCCTCGATCGTCTCGAGCAGCAGCGGCCTCATCGCCGACCAGTCCAGCCAGCACCCCACCACCTGCTCCGTCTCGCCCCGGGCCACACGCCGCGCCAGGACAAGGTCCCGGCCCAGCCAGACTCCCCTGGCCGGGCCCTCGCGCAGCGTCCGCGCCCAGACGCGGTCGCGGTTCTGGGCGTACTGGAAGTTCTGGCTGTTGGCCACCGCGTTGTTGAAGAACCGCGCGTTGAACTCGTTTCCGTTGAGTACGGCCTGGCCCTGCCGGGCCAGGCCCGTGGCCTTGTTGTCGAGCGCCGCGATGGTGACGTTGGGTTCGGCGTGCTTGGGCGCCGGCGGCGGTGCGGGCAAAGCCGACGCCAGGTCGCCCCGCGCCAGGACGGCTTTGAGTGCCTTCAGCCGACGCACCGTCAGGGCGGCGCGGTCCGTCGACAGCCGACCCGACACCGCAGGGTTGTCCGTGGGCCTGGCCACGACCTGCGGGGAGCTGACCGTCCCGTCCGGCGCGATCGCGAAGTGCAGCCGCACCAGAGGCGGATCCTGCCAGAGCAGGGGCGACGGCAGCACCACCGAGCCTCGCGGGACCGGCATGAACGCGGGCGTGTAGGTATCGTTCGGCTGGTAGAACGGCTGGTACTCGAAGAACGGTCGTGTGCTTTCCTGGGCGACGGTCGCCGTCAACGCGCCGTCCATTCGCCACAGCGCCAGCCGAACCGACTCCTCGAGTTCCGCCTGGCGTTTGGCCTGTCGGCGGTCCCGGTCCAGGCCGACCGCCACCACACTGACGTATCCCATCGCCGCGACGACCACCAGCAGCGCCGCGGCGAAGACGATCCAGACTCTTCGCGGATGGCTCATGATGCACCTCGGGGGGGATCGACGTCGAACAGGTACCCCTTTCCCCGCACAGTCTTGATCGCCTCGCCGGCGGGCCTCTCGGCGCCGAGCTTGTCCCGCAGGCGGGCCACGTGCATGTCGATCGTCCGTGTCTCGACGCCCCGCGGGCGAATTCGCCAGACGTGCAGCAGGATCTCGTCGCGCCCGATGGCCCGACCGCCGTTGACCGCCAGGTAGTGCAGGAGGTCCATCTCGCGCTCGGACAGCTCACAGAGGCTTCCGTCGTCGAAGCGAACCGTCTTGCGCTCGAGGTCCGCCTGCCCGCCCGGCACGGCAAACAGCGGCGACTGAACGCTCCGCCCCGGCGTTCTTCGAAGCACCGCAGAGACGCGGGACAGCAGCTCGCGGATCGAGAACGGCTTGACGACGTAGTCGTCGGCGCCGAGGTCCAGGCCCCTGACGCGGTCGTTTTCGGCGCCCATGGCGGTGAGGACGATCACCGGCAGCACGGGGCGGGTCTGGCGGACCTGGGCGAGGATCTCCAGCCCGCCGGGGCCCGGCAGCATGAGGTCCAGCAGCAGCAGGTCGATCTCTTCGGCCAGGGCCGCCTCGAGGCCCGCGGCGCCGTCACCGGCCTGGAGGGTCTCGTAGCCTTCGGCCCCGAGCGCATCGGCCAGGCCCGTGCGGATCGCCGCATCGTCCTCGACAATCAGGATACGCTGGGTTCGCGCCACGTCGCTTCACCTTGTCAGTACCGCGTTCAGCCCATCATCGCGCGCCGGGGCGCCCACTCGCAAGCGAACGCTCATCCTTCATCGCTCACCTTGAAGCGGAACGTGCCGCTGTGCCCGCGGACGGTCGTCTTGTACATCAGCTCCGCCTGAGCCGGGGGCACCGTGTACTCGCCGGCAAGCTCGGCGTGGAACACGGCGTTGTCCGCGATGCGGGCCGACGTCTGCTCGTGATGGTACAGCACCGCGTGGGTCTTGTCCTCGCGGAGCACGTAATGCGTCGAGCTGCCGACCTGCGCGAACCGCTTGTCGTCGACCGGCACGATCTCGGCGCACGAGGGCTTGGGGCTCTCGACCAGCACGTAGCTCATCCGCGAGCGGTTCAGGCGATCGACCCGGACCATGCTGAGGATGTACGAGCCGCGCGGCACCGTATCGCCCGGCTTGATCTGCCGGAGGATCTTCCCGCCGGTGTCCACCAGGTGGAACGACCGGGCGACCTTCACGCCGGACTGGAAGGGCGCCACGTCCCGGTCTCTCTTGCGGTAGCGGAAGACCAGGCGGTACATCGTGCCCTTGTCGGCTTCTGCGA
>CAYOGX010000097.1:2533-9543 GCA_964403235.1 uncultured Planctomycetales bacterium
GGCCCGGTCGAACCGGACGGCGTTGTCCTTCCGCCGCAGCGTCGTCCCGGGGATCACGACCTTCTTCATCAGCCCGCCGGTCAACTGAACGTCGCGCTGCTCGCCGCCGTTGACCGCCAGGCGAACCGAGGCGTTGGCCTTGACGGGCATGTCCCTGGCGGCGAGGTAGTCGCACATGGCGAACAGGATCATCGCCGTGTCCTTCGTCGCGTTCCACCGCTTGCCCCGCTTGGTCGAGGCGAAGTACGACAGGATGCCCGGGATGAGCTTGTCGTTGGGGTCGACGGCGACCAGCGCCTTGAACGCCGCGGCCGTGACCTCGTGGGGGTCGTCGCTCCACTTGCTGAACCTCGCGGTGGTCCAGTTGACTTCGTCCCCGCTGACGACGGCGCGTTTTCGGAGTTTGGCCGCCAGCGACCGGGCCAGGGCCCCCTTCTTGTGCCGAACCGCCATCTCCAGCGCCATCGCCGTGGCGTAATCGCTCAGGCGGTTCCTGTCGTCCTGGTCCGCGATGAACTTCCACCAGGCCTCCTGCATCTTCCGCCGCATCGAGTAGACGTACATGCAGTAGATCCGGTCGGCCGCCTGCTTCTCGTTCATCTGGTCGATGAATGACTTCAAGCGGTCCAGGCCTCTCTTGACGGCGGTCTCGTTGGGCAGCGTATACCCGGCGGCCTCGGCCTCCAGCAGGCCGAACATCACGTAAGGCGTCATCATCTCGTGCGTGCGCCCGCTGCCGTTCCACGCCCACCCCCCGTCGGACCGCTGGAAGTTGATCAGCTTCTTGATGCCGACTTCGACGTACCGGGGCAGCTTGGCCTCGAGTTCGGGGCACTTGAGCCCGGCCTTCTTGAGCATCTGTGAGACCTTCACCGCCGGGACGAACTTGCTCATCGTCTGCTCGGCGCACCCGTGGGGATAGCGCACCAAGTAGTCCAGCGAGTCGACCATGTCGGCCGCCAGCGACGGCACCACCGTCACCTCCAGCCGGGCGTTTTTCAGATCGACCTCGTCCGGAATGGTGAACTTGGCCGGGTCCACGCAGAAGCCGGCCACCGTGATCAACTGCTCGACCGAGCAGGTGGGCACGACCGGCAGGCGCTTGAGCGACGCGTCGGAGCCCGCCGGGCAGTCGGCGCTCATCAGCAGTTGCGTGTACCCGGCCGCGCCGGGCTGGAAGGTCCAGTAGACGGCGGCCGAGTCTTTTGGAGGCACGCGAACCGACGCCGTCTCGCGCCCGATCACCTTGCCGTTGTCCACCTTGAGCCTCACGCGGATGACCTGCTCGCCGTCGGTGCGGTTGTGCACGCGGGCGAAGACGCGGACCTTGTCGCCCTCGGTGAACACCCGCGGGATCATCGGCCAGACCATGATCGGCTTGTACGTCCGGAAGGTGTCCTCGGTCTGCCCGACGTGCATGTCGTCGGTGATGCCGGTGACCACCACGCGCCAGTTGGTCAGCGAGTCGGGCAGCTTGAAGGTGACGGTCCCCTCGCCGCGGTCGTCCGTGCGAACGGCGGCGTTCCAGAACGCCGAGTCCGAGAAGTCGCGTCGCACGGCCACGTCGCCGACGTCGGTGTCGGGCATGAGTTCGGCCGTCGGCGCCGCGGCGACGGGCATGTGCGAGATGAACGACTGACCCGAAAGGGAGAACATGCCATTGGCCGATGACATGAACGCATTGCCGGAGAACGCGTAGGCGTTGTTACCATATGCCCGGAGGTTTTGGCTGTACCTCCGCAGCCAGTTCCGCACGTTGTCGCGGTGGCTCGGGTGGGTCTCCACCAGCACCAGCAGGTCCCCGTAGAGCCGGGCCTCGAGCGACCAGCCGTTGCGGGTGTGGTCGATGACATCGGCCAGGCGGTTGGCGGCTCCCTTGGTCTTGTCGACCTTGACGTGCCACCCGCCGTACCAGGCGAGCACGCGCGAGCGCACGCCGGCGAACTGGAGCACCTGGTTCAACTGGTAGTAGTAGATGTAGTTATGGCTGAGGATGTTGGCCATCCGCTTTGCCATGGCGGCCTGCGGGCCTTTGGGCTTGTCCTTGACGATTCTCTCCGCCCGGGCGCGAAGCTGCTCGATCGTCACGTCGCCCAGTATTCGGCGAACGACGTCGCGGGTCGTCTCGGCAAACGCGCGCTCGTCGGCGAGGTAGAAATTGCGGACCTTCACCGCCTTGTCCGCCGCGATGCCCAGAAGCGACTGGTCGTATACCGACACCACGAGGTCCACCGGCTTTCGGCGGTTGACCCTGATCTTCAACGTCACGTCCTTGCCCGGCTCGACGAGCTTCGGCACGGTCGTGGCGATGTCGAGCATCCGATCCCTCGGCACGACGCGGACGTTCCGGTGGGCCGTGTAAACCTGCCCGTCCTTCCCGGCGTACTGGGCCACCAGGCTGCACCCGTAGTTCAGGTCGGCCGGCAGGTGCAGGCTGAACCGACCGGCGGCGCCCTTGACGTCGACCGTTCGCCACAGGCGGATCCCCCGGCTGTCGCGGAGCGTCAGCAGGACCCGGGCGCCGGTCAGGCGGGAGTGGATTTCGCCCCGCAGTGTCTGGCCGGGCTCGTACTCAGGCTTGTCCGTTCGCAGCACGAGCGTGCGCTCCCCTTCGAACAGAACCGTGCAGGAGGTTTTGCGGCGGAGCCTGGCCCCCCCGGCCAGACTCGTCACCGCTACCAGGTCGTACGTCCCGGGCGCATCCAGCGTGACGGTCACCTTGCCGTCGTCGACGACCGCGGCGGTGACCATTTCCCCGCGGCTGGCCGCAGGGCGGCGGTACGTGACCCACCCGGGCGAAAACGCAACCGAACTGTCAGCCAGATGCCCGCGCCAGTATCGTCCGGCCCAGTTCCCGTTCCACCCGCCGTTCCACCACTGGCCGGGATGGACCGAATTGAGGTAGTACGGCCGGTGGATCGGCATGGCCCGCGCACCGGTGGTCCGCATGACCACCAGCGTGGTGTTCTTTGGCAGGTTGCATGGCTTGTCGGATTCGGTCAGGCTCACGGCTATGGGGATGGGCTCGTCGACCACGAAGACGCGTTTGGGCACGGTCACGGCCAGCGTCTTGCCGCGGCCGGTCGCGGCGTCCAGTGGGATCGTTTTCGCGGCTCGCTGTTCGCGGCCGTTCTCGTCGATCAGCACGCCGGTGACCTGCACCACCGACCGCCCCGCCAGCCAGGCGTCCTTCAGCTCCAGGTCGTGCACGGCGGCGGTCTTGCCGGCCAGGGGAATCTGCTCCGACAGTTCGGCCATCAACGTCTCCCCCCGCTGAGGCCAGAGGCCCTCGTACGTCCACCGGTAGATCTGCTCTTCCGTCAGCGCGTCGGGATCGGGCAGGCCGGCGGCGGCCTCGCCGTGATAGACGAACTCCGAGCCGTCCAGGGTGGTCTTGGCCGCCTCGGCGCCTCGGCGGAAGACCTTCGCGGTGAACTGGACGCGCTGGGCCGGGACCGGCTTGTTCAAAAAGTCCCGCGCCTCGAAACGCAGACGCAGCGACCCGTCGGTCCGCTTGCCCGTGATGTGCAGGCGAATCTTGGCCTTGCGGAACTCGGCGAGCTTGACCTGCGCCTCGCCCGCGAAGCCGGGCACCGTCAGCGTGTAGTCGTCCAGGGCGTCTTCCGGCATGAAGCGGTACTGGCCGGTGATCCGCCCGAACGCGTCGGAGGTCAGCTTGAGCTTGGCGGCGACGGTCTTCTTCTGCTTCGAGCGGATGACGACCTCGACTTCCCTTTTGGCCAGCGGACGGAACCGCCCGTTGGCGTCGACCTCGCGGAGGAAGCCGGCGAACTGAAGCCTGTGCCCGGGGCGGTAGACCGTCCGGTCGACCACGAAGAAGACCGACGAGGCGTGCCTGGCCGGCGGGCCCACGCAGGCGTGGGCGGTCAGGTGAGCCACCTTGAACGTGACCGGTGTGTCCTTGGCCGCCGCGTAATGCCACGTGAACGTGTTGTCGCGCTGGACGAGAACCGTCTGGGTGACGTCGCCTGCGACGATCGCCACCTCGCGCCCGGCGTATGACGTGCCCCCGCTGATCCACCCGAGGACCTTCCGCTCGTCCACCGCCAGCATCACCGACGCCGGGTTCCCCGCCGGCGTCGTCTTGGCAAACAGCGGCGTCAGGGGCCTGGTCGCCTCTTGCGGTCGGCTCGGGCCGGCGTCTTCGGCCGGTCCGGCCACCACGCCCGCCAGCAGCATCCCCGTCGCTGCGATCACCATGACGAGACCCGCCGTCCTGCGATTCATCCACCGCCGAGAGAAACGTGCCATCGTTCAACTCCTTGTACAGGGCCATCATGACGTGGCATATGGGTGGCCGGGCCGGTCCCGCCGCCCTGGTGTATTAGACGGCGTCTTTGCGCGGGCTGATCGTAAAAGGTTTGTAACAACGCCCCCGGCGGGATTTGGTGCGGTGGACAGCGGGGGGACTTGTCATCTGCTGTTCAGCGGGCGAGCAGCGCTCGCCGCGTGTCGTTCGAACGGCACACGGCGAGCGGTGCTCGCCCGCCAAACGTGGAGTCATCGACAGGTGTTAGCGTCGTCGCCGCCGCACCAGCGCCACAGCGCCCAGCGCCAGCAGCGAGACGGTCATCGGCTCGGGGACGACCTTGCCTTTCAGGTTGATCTCGAAGGTCTCGCCCGGCGTGCCGGCCGCGGCGCCCTGGTCGGTCGTGAACGTCAGCAGGGCGGTCTTCTCGCTGATCGCCGCCCCGATCGGGTCGAACATTACATCGAGGTCCTCAAAGCTCCCGCGTTGGATGACCGTACCCAGCGTCAGGCCGACCAGGCTGAACATGCCGGCGTCGTCGCCGGTGATGTCGGCAGCGAGGATGGTCAGGTTCGTCCGGTCGTCCTTCTCAGCGTCGACGGAGTTGTTGAACAGTCTCAGCGACAGCAGTTTTTCCGGGCCGCTGTTGTCGCACTCCTGGAAGTCAAGCTCTCCGCCGGAGTCGTCGGCGTAGACGGGCCCGACGCCCTTGCCGGCCAGCGTGATCGTGTGCGTCCCGTCCTGGTCGCTGACCACGTCGATGTTCTGCGTATCGGCCCCGCGGGCCGTGGGAGTATAGGTGAACTGCCTGATGACGACGTCGTCCTCATCGGCCGCGAAGCCGCCGGGCGGCGTCGGCCCGGCGAACTCGCCCGTTGCGTCGCTGACCGTCCCGGTCAGCATCGAGTCGACCTCTGCACCGTTGGTGATGGTCAGGTCGCCCGGAGCCGAGGTCGTGCCCACTCGCACGGATCCCAGGTTCAGCGTGCCCCCGTCGTCGGGTTTCGTCACGAGGATCGGGTCGTCGACCTGTGTGAAGCTTTCGTAGCGCACCCGTGGCTGGGAATGGTTGTAGAAGCCGAACCGTCCATCCGGGAAGACGTCGCCGGGGAACGTGCCGGCCGGCAGGTCGCCGATGTCCACGTCAAAGACCTTCTGTTTCGTCGCGAAGGTGCCCGTTCCGCCCTCGATGTGGATTTCGATCTTGGTCTGTTGATAGATCAGTTCAAAGTCGTAGTCAACATTATGAACCCATCCGGCGTTGACCAGGGGTGTGCCCAACTGAGTCACGTCCAGAGACGCCGCATCGACGTGGGGCCACAGTTCGTTGGTGTGGCCAGCCGCACCGTTGTGCGTCCCGAGTACTTTGTACAGGTAGAAGCCCGCCGACGCTCCGAGTTGAGTACCCCGCTTCCAGTCGAAGAGTATCAGGTCCATGTCGTTCACGGGGTCGCTTTCGGATGCAAGCGGGGAGTTGTAGCCAAACACGAACCCGATGAAGTCGTCGTCGCCGCCGGCGGGCTCTACGCCGAAGGAGCCGGAAACGGTGGTGTCCAGGAAACTGTTCAGGCTCACGAACATGGTCGGCGCACCGTTGATCGTCTGCAGTACGGACGAGCCGTCGGCAGCCACGACCCAGTTCCCTGCGCCAGCGCTCCCTTGCTGGCTCCACGTTCGCAAATCTACATTCGCCCCGTCGGCGTACCCGCCAAGCAGCAAGAAGACGGCCAGCACGGAAGTCAGTGTGATCGGGCATGTTCCTGCCTTGAACATCATGCATCTCCTTTTCTTCGACAAGGCCCTGGCTTAGTGAGCGTTGGTCGAGCCACGCGAGCAAGCCAACCAGGAGCCAAACTCCAATAGCCAGCACGGGCCAACGTACAGCAGCGACCCGTGCCAGTACAACGATATAGTCTAGCGGACGAGCGTGATAACGCAAGAGGGAAGTTATTCTTTTTGGCACGGATTTGGACCGGAAGGAGTCCATGCCGTTCCGGTGGGTCCCTTGGCATGGCCGCGGGCGGGCGGTACGATGCTCACAATGCAAGCTGTGCAAGCGCAGTACGATGACGCGATGGGCCAGGCCATCGCCCAGGCGCGGGCGGCTGAAGCGCTCGGCGACGTGCCTGTCGGGGCGGTCGTCCTCAAGGACGGCCGGACCGTCGCCCGCGCCCACAACCGGCGGATCATCGACGCCGACCCCACCGCGCACGCCGAGATGCTCGCCATACGCGCCGCCGCGGAAGCCCTGGGCGACTGGCGGCTGGCGGGGTGCACGCTGGTGGTCACGCTCGAACCGTGCTGCATGTGCGCCGGGGCGATCGTTCTGGCCCGGCTGGACCGCGTGGTCTACGGCGCCGCGGACCCCAAGGCCGGGGCCGTCGAAACGCTCTACGCCGTCTGCACCGACGAGCGGCTGAACCACCAGGTCGACGTCGTCGCGGGCGTTCGCGCCGAGGAATGCGGGAAACTGCTTGGCGACTTCTTCCGCGCGCAGCGCGCGATGGGAAAGAAATGATATCATTGCGGATTGCGGAATGCGGATTCCGCACTCTTCGGTACGCCCCCCCAAGCCCGGGGATCTCAATCCCTGGGGCGGGCGCTACAGAGTCTCCTGTAATCAGGGACCGCAGACATGACCAGACACATCTCAACAATCGCTGTCGCGGCGCTGATCGTTCTGTTCGCGCCGCTTCGCGCCACGTCCCGCGCCCACGAGGTGTCGCGACTGATCAGGCCC
>CAYOGX010000098.1:0-9530 GCA_964403235.1 uncultured Planctomycetales bacterium
CTCCAGCCGGTCCTCAACGTAGGCGATCGCCCCGATCATGTCGTGGACCTCGCGATCGCTGGGCCACTGGCGGGGCTTGTATCCGGGCTCGTGGCTGCTGTCGCCGTGGCCTCGGAAATCGAAGCTGAACACGTCATAGCCCCCCGTCAGCAGCGGTCCGCAGTAGCGGGCGCAGCTGCTCTGGTCGCTGGCGTACTCATGGGCGAAGATGATCATCCCTCGCCTGGGCGTGTCCGGGTTGGCCCGGTAGAACATCCCTCGCAGGTTGAGCCCGTCGAAAGAGCGGAACTCGACCTCCTCGCCATGCAGCGGTATGAAATCGCAAGGCCCGCGGGACAGCGGCGGCGGCGTGTCCTTCAGGATGTTCAACGAGATGGTGACGTATTTTCGAACGATCAGCGCCGGCGTGATCAACAAGATCATGAGCGTCAGGCAAATGGCCGTCAACGCCCAGTTGCGGACGATCAGATCCCAGAGGATCCACGCACTGGTGGGTTCCGAGCCGGTCAGCATCAGAACCCGAGCGATCAACTCGTTCGTCGCTTCCGTCACTTGGCTTCGACTTACAGGCGGGTATGTCCCGGGAGCCCGCGCCGCGCCCGGTCAGACCCGACCCACGTGGAACAGCGTCATCGACGCTCGAATGCCTCGACGCCCCCTCCTGCGGACCGCGCGACCACCGCGAATCGGCGCACTATAGGGTCTGGCCGCCTCGGCGCCAAGGGCTCGGGCGCCCGAGGCCATCGCTTTCGTGGGAGCTCGGTGATATGGCATTTTAGAATGTATAGATGCGTATATGTCTGTATATCCCGCGTGGGGGGGCCCCAGGGGCTGCGAGCGTTGATCTCGAGACCGACCACATCGAGCTGGTCCGGCGTCGGCAGGCGTTTCCCCTTTCGGTGAAGGGCGAAAGGGGGCGCTGTGAAATATTCTGCCGCGCGGCGATAGACCCGGACATATCACGGTCATATGATTGAGTGTTTGACCGCCAAAGTCCGATAGGGGTAGTAGTTAGGTGCGGTGCGGTCCAACGGAGGTTCGGGGGGAGCGGCCCCCCGCTCAGAGCACGACAGCGCCATCGCGCCCGGACATTCTCATCACTCGGGGTGGATGGCTTGACCCGTACCCGGTGTGCGGGTCCGGCGCTGACACATAAGGAACCGGGTCTCGGTTACTGGCGTGGCTACCGCGAACGGCCGGAGGGGTACGACGTCCCAGCAACCGCGAGGCCCGAGACGAGCACCACGGGCTACTCAAGGAGATGGATTCATGGCATTTCGGTCCTCCCCTGCAGTCAGGGGTCATGCAGGAACAGGGTTGAGTTTCGCATTGATCGCCGCGCTGGCGGTGCCGGTCTTGAGTGAGCGCGTTCGGGCCGGTAGCAGCCCGGTGTACTACGCCAACGGGGAGGCGATCCAATTGCGTCCCGTTCCCGATGCGGTGACGATCGAGCTGTCGCCAGATGCCGATCGAAAGGCGGTGGCGGTCGAGCTGGCGATGCGCGGGATGCCCACGATGATCCTGCCCACATCACGATTCGGGGACGTCCGATTCAGGCTGGTGCCGGTCGCCCTGGCCGAAGCCGAGGTCATGAATCAGATTCGGGGAATCCCCGGGGTCCGTCAGGTCCGCCAGCTCTATCGGGAGGTGGCCACGGGTGAACGGATAATCGCCATCGACCAGATCGTCGTTCGGTTCAAGCCGGACATGAGTCTGGCCGGGATTGATGCGTGCCTGGCTGGCTACGGGCTGGCGAGGGTCCGGCCGCTGAAGGGCCTGGCCGGAGTCCACGTCGTCAAGGTCACCGGTCCCGCGGACGACGCCGTCCTCAAGGCCGCCGCACTGTATCAGGACGCGCGCACGGTCTACAGCCATCCGGATTCCCTGGCCCTGAGGAAGCCCCAGCAAACCGACACCTACTATGCCAGTCATCAGTGGCACCTGAACAACACCGGTCAGTTCGGTGCGACCCCGGATGCCGACGTGGACTGGCCCGAAGCGTGGTCGGAGGCCCTGGGCTCGCCGGGGCTCAAGAACGTCATCATCACGGTCTTCGACGACAGCGTGCAAAAGGACCACCCCGACTTGAAGGCGAACTGGTATCGGGGATTCGACTTCTGGGACATGGATACGGACCCGTCGCCCGGCTACAGCTTTGAGCGCCACGGGACGTGTGTCGCGGGTGTGGCCCTGGCGACAATGAACAACGGGGTCGGTGTCGTGGGGGCCGCGCCGACCGCCCGACTCATCGGAATCATGTGGGGATATTACGCATCGGACGACGCCGACGCCTTCATGTACGCGAAGAACAACGGCGCTTACGTCATCAACAACAGTTGGAGCTATTTCTACACGCAACCGCCTGACGTCGTTCGGGACGCGATCACGCACGTCTCGAAGTTCGGGCGCGGCGAGAAGGGCACGATCGTGATCTTCTCTGCGGGTAACGAATACACCAGCATCTCCCGCGCCAACCCGGTTGCGACGCTGCCCGAGGTGATTGCCGTGGGGGCCTCGAACTCCGATGACGTTCGATCGGCCTACAGCAACACCGGTCCGGAGCTTTGTGTGGTGGCCCCGAGCAGCGGCTCGACGACGGGCACCGTATCGATCACGACGACGGACGTGACGGGCGATCCGAACACGGGGATCATCGGCTACAACGATGGGAGCGGCACGGACATCTACGGCTACCCCGACTTGGCTGATGCCAACTACACGATGAACTTCGGGGGCACATCGAGCGCGGCGCCGCTGGTGTCGGGCGTGATCGGCCTGATGTTGGGGGTCAATCCGAACCTGACGCTCGAGCAGGTCCGTCGCACGCTCGAGCACACGGCCGATCAGATTGACCTGGGCGCGGGCGCATACGGTCCGCTCAGCGGCCACAGCGACTTTTACGGCTACGGCCGAGTCAACGCCTACGAGGCCGTCGCGGCCGCCAAGCAGGCCGGTGCGGGTCTCACCTGGCCACCGCCCGTCTCGAACCTCCGACAACGCGGAACCAGCACGGTCAACCTGAGCTGGTGGAATCCCACCGATGAGGTCGCCTCGGTCATGGTCCTGCACACCACCCTCGGGGCCATCACCTGGACGCCCCAGGGCATGCGGGCGGGCGAAACGCCTCAAGACTACGCGCAGGGCACGTTCGTCGCGGCTGGCTTACAGGTGGTCCAGAACGATCCGAACGAGGTGAGGAACACCTACACGGCCGACCCGGGGCCGGGCACCCATTACTACGCCGTGTTTGTACGGAACTCGGCCGACCGATGGTCGTGGGGACGCTCGGTGGACGTCCCGCTTGGCGGGAAGGGGGCCCCGAAGGCGAGCGTGGTGGCCAGTCCACGGGTCGGGTCGGCCCCGCTGGCCGTCGACTTCCGCGCAGGGGCGGTTGACCCCGACACGGAGGACGTCACGTTCACGTACGCATGGGACTTCGGCGACGGAACGACGCTGCCCACCGGCAACCACCAAGGGACCTCCCACTCGTACGCGGCCCCCGGCACGTACATGGCCAAACTGACGGTGACGGACGGGACCGGGCTGACGGGCACGGCCATGGTCATGATCCAGATCACCGACCAGCCCAACCAGTCGCCGACCGCACAGATCCTGCTGACGCCCGGCGACGGTCAGGCGCCGCACACCGTTCAACTCCGTGGGGTGGCCTCTGACCCTGACGGGACAATCAGGCAGTACCTGTGGGACTTCGGCGATAACGGGACGGCGGCGGCCGGTCAGGTCGTCGAGCATACCTACACCCAGCCGGGCGCCTACGCCATCACGCTCGAGGTCGTTGACAACCAGGGAGGATCGGCGACGGCGACCTGGCCCCTCAGCGTCTGGAACAGCACGGGCGGCACATCCAAGCCCAGCAACGGCCAGGCCCCACAACTCTGCGGCACGTGTGGGTCGCTCGGCATGCCGGCCCTGATGGCGGCGATGCTGGGTTGGGGACTGCTGCACTTGCGACGACGACGCTGACAGCGGCCGGCACAGCCGGCCCTACAGATGCCAAGGGGGGCGCATCGGCCGACTGACCCAACGGTGGGCCTCGTCGTCTCCGAGAACCCGTTCTCGCTCGGGATCCCATCGCAGCGGCCGACCCAGACGCATCGAGATCACACCCAGATGACACATGCTGATCGAGCGATGCCCGATCTCCACGTCGGTGATCGGGCGACGGCGGGTCTCGATGCAATCCAGCCAGTCGATCTTGTGGGCCACCCAGTTGTCCGGGTGCTTCAGGCTGGCATAGAGGTGCTCGTCGTCGGAGCCGAACCGCTCGGTGAGCAATGAAGTGGGCTCAGCCTGGATCCGCCCGCGGTCGACGTGTACCCATCCCTCCGTGCCGATGAATTTCGTGCCGCCGGGGCCGTGGCTGGTGCAGTGCAGCCTGACGCCGTTGGCGTAGGTGTAGGTCACGTCGAAGCGAGTGGCCGTCTCGTACAACCCGTCCGTCGGGAACTGGCCGCGACCGTCGATGTGCACCGGCCCGGTCAGGCTCGTGCCCAGGCCCCACTGCGCGATGTCGTTGTGGTGCGCGCCCCAGTCCGTCATCGTCCCCCCCGAGTAGTCGTAGAACCAGCGGAACGAGCCATGGCACCGCAGCGGGGTGTACGGGACCCACGGAGCGGGACCCAGCCACCGATCCCAGTCGAGCGTGGGGGGTGGGTCGACGTTCTCCTCCCATTTCCCGGACGGCCCGCCGGGCAAGCCGGCGTGTACCTCGCGGATCCGACCCAGCCGACCGTTGCGGGCCAGCATGCACGCATGGCGGAACCGCCGGTCCGATCGCTGCTGGCTGCCCGTCTGGAAGACGCGACCGTAGCGACGGACGGCGTTGACCAATGCCCGTCCTCCCGCGATGGTCAGCGTCAGGGGCTTCTCGCAGTAGACGTCCTTGCCGGCTTTGCTTGCGGCGATACCGACCAGCGCGTGCCAGTGGTCGGGCGTGGCGACCAGGACGGCATCGATGTCTGACCGGGCCAGTAGGTCCTCGAACGCGTGATACGTGTCGCAGCCGCCCGGGACGCGAGCGGCCGTGCGGTCTCGATGGGTCTTGTCGACGTCGCAGACGGCTACGACCTTGGCCCGCTTGTCGTCGACCAACCAGCCCAGGTGGTGGTTGCCCATGCCGCCCACGCCGATCATGCCGATCGTAATCCGGCTGTTGGCGGGCGCGTTGTTCGCGTTGCCCAACGCGTCGCTCGTGATGACGTAGGGCCACGCCACGGCCGCGCCGCCGGCCCGTCTCATGAACCGCCGCCGTGTCATCCCGCCGCGTCGTGTCATGCTCGGTCCCCTGTATTCAGGTGCGTGTCCGGGCCCGCCACCCAGGCTGCGGCTGGCCTCTCGACGTCCCGGGCATGTTAGCGGTTCGACCGCTCACGGGGAAGTACCCGTCCCCCCCCAGCGGTTCACGGCCGTCGCTTGACCCGACCCGGTCATCTGCGATATTGATCCGGATCGTGTCGTTGCCAGCGAACCGCAAACAGGAGGACACCATGGCGGAGCCCAAGCGCGTACTGGCCTTCATGGCCCATCCCGATGACGTCGAGTTCCTCTGCGCCGGCACGCTGGCGCGATTGAAGCACGAGGCCGGCTGCCACATCTCGATCGCGACGGCCACCAGCGGCGACTGCGGCTCGATGGAACACCGCACCGAAGACATCGCCCGCATCCGCCACGGCGAGGCCGTCGCGTCCGCCGCCGTCCTCGGCGCCGACTATTACTGTGCCGGGTGCATGGACCTCCAGATCTTCTACGACCGGCCCACGTTCATGCGGTTCGTCGAGATCCTTCGCAAGGCCCGGGCCGACGTCGTCATCACCGCCTCGCCCACCGACTACATGCTCGACCACGAAATGACGGGCCTGATCGTCCGGGCGGCCACGTTCGGTGCGCCGATCCCCAACGTTCCCACCGAAGACGTGGACCCGGCCGAGGTCCTACCGGCCGTGCCCTATCTGTACTACGCCGACCCGATCGAGGGGACGGACCACTTCGGCCGGCCCATCGAGCCCGACTTCGTCGTCGACATCACGTCCGTCATGGACACCAAGGAGAAGATGTTGGCCTGTCACGCCTCGCAGCGCGAATGGCTCCGCCGCCACCACGGGCTCGATCAGTACCTCATCAGCATGAAGGAATGGTCCGCCGCACGCGGCAAGCGCATCGGCACCGAATACGGCGAAGCCTTCCGCCAGCACCGAGGACACGCCTACCCCACCGACAACGTCATCGTCGATCTGCTCGGCGGGGCATGACCACTCCCTTACGGTCCTGGCTCTTATGTGTTCTCACTTGGCAGCGGGCGGGGTCACGGCCTCGAGTCGCTTGATGAAGTCTTGGATGATCCATTCGGGCGTGCTGGTGCCGGCGGCGACGCCGGCGGTGGTCTTGCCGGCTACCATCTCAGGGCGGAACTGGTCCCACGTCTCCACGTGCCAGGTCGCCACGCCCTGCTGCTCACACAGCCGGGCCAGTTGGCGGGTGTTGGCGCTGCGCAGGCCGCCCAGGATGAACATCACGTCGACCTGTCCGCACAGGGCGACCGCGGCCGCCTGTCGCCGGCTGACCTCGTTGCACAGCGTGTTGACGATCCTCACCTCGAGGAACGGCTGCGAAACGACGGCCGCCACCACGCGGGCGACGTGCTCCGGCGCGTGCGTGGTCTGGGCGACCAGGCCCAGTCTGGCCCGATGGGGCACGCGGTCGGCCACCTCCTCGGGGCTGTTAATGACGATCACGCGGTCCGCGTAACCGACCACCCCCACGACCTCCGGGTGGTTGGCGTCGCCGATCATCACCACCTGGTAACCGTCCTCGTGGAGCTGCTGGACGATCTGCTGGGCCCGCTTGACCAGCCTGCAGGTCGCGTCGACGACGTTGAGTCCGCGCCGGCGGGCCCCGTCGATCACCTCCGGACGCACGCCGTGCGAACGGATCACCAACGTGCTGCCGGGGGGGACCTGATCCAACTCGGTCTTCTGGTTCACCCCCGCCGCCTCGAGCCGGCTGACCTCCTGGGGATTGTGGATGACCGGCCCGAGCGCATAGACCGTCCCCTTTGGGCTCTCGCCGGCCGTACTGACCGCAGCCTCCACCGCATCCTGAACGCCGAAACAGAATCCGCGCTTCTCAGCCACCAAGACCTTCATCGTCGCACCATGTGTACTGTAGCATCTCGGGAAGGACGCGTCATGGACGCACGCTAGGACCCTACAGCAGTTTCTCGGGGTTCATCAGGGCGGCGGGGTCGAGGGTGGCCTTGAGGGATCGCAATGCGTCCGTGGCCAGTGGGCCGTGTTCGGCCTCGAGGGGGAGGTGTTCGTAGCCGACCCCGTGGTGGTGGCTGAGCGTGCCGCCGTGCTCGAGGATGGCCCGGGTGGCGGCAGTCTTGATCGCCTGCCACTGGGGCAGCTCGTTCCCCGATTGTTGGCGAGCCAGAAACGTGTAGTACAACGAGGCGCCGGTCGGATAGACGTGCGAGACGTGCGCCATCACCGCGCCGCGCGTGCCGCCCGTCCGTATCGCCGCGTCAATGGCCTCTCGGACGGCGGCGTAGAGTCGCTCGACGTTGGCCCACGTCGCGGCCGTCTCCAGCGTGTCCACCATCACACAGCGGGACATCAACTCGTCGCGGAGGTACGGTAGCGTGAACCGGTCTCGCTCCCATGACCGTCCTGGCGACGCGCCGAGGCCGACGGCTCGATACCGGTTGGCCGTGTGCCTCGCCTGTCTATGGGCCAGCCGGACCAAATCAGCCCGACCCTCAAAGCCCAGGATACACAGGCAGATCTGCTCGGGATCGAACCCGCGTCTCCGGACCACCCGACGAACGTAGGCCCGACCGATCCGCTCGACGACGGACCGCCGTTCGGACCCGGTCTTCAGCAACCAGCGGGTTTCGGCCGGGTCGGACAATCGCATCACCGCTGGACGAACGTCGGTCTGCAGCAGGTCGCGGGCGAACCCGATGGCGCTCGACCAATCCGGCAGGAACCACGCGCCAAAGCGGCGCCGTTCCGGCAGCGACCTGACCCGGGCCGAGCCCGACGTGATGACCCCCAACGTGCCCTCGCTGCCGACGATCTGCTGCAGCACGCTCGGGCCGGTGGCGGTGGCGGGGACCCGCCGCGTCGCGATCAGGCCGCGGGGCGTGGCGATCCGAACCGACTCGACGATGTCCTCGATCTTGCCGTAGGCCGTGGACTGCTGCCCGGCCCCGCGGGTGGCCACCCATCCGCCGAACGTGCTGAACTCGAACGACTGGGGCATGTGGCCCAGCGTGTAGCCCTGCTCAGACAGCGCCTGCTCGATTTCGGGCCCGAACGCCCCCGCGCCGATGTCGGCCAACTGCGACGTAGCGTCGACCCGAACGTCGTCCAGATCTTTCAGATCGAACGTGACGACGGCGTGGTGTTGACCCGCGCGCGGCTCGACGCCGCCGACGACGCTGGTGCCGCCCCCGAACGGGACGACGGCCAGGTCATGTTCCGCCGCGACGGCCAGAATCGCCGCCACGTCCCGTTCGCCCCGGGGGTAGACGACGGCGTCGGTGACGTGGGCCAGCCGTCCGCCGCGGGCGACCAGCATGTCGCGATAGCTCTTACCGACCGAATGGATTGCCCGTCCGGCATCGGTGCAGTCGACACGGTCTTGACCGGCCACGTCGATCAGCGCGCGACGTTCGGCATCGGTCAGACGGGACGGGGACACGGCCACCGATTGGACGGGGACCGGGGGGGTGGTTGCGCCCAATTCGCCCAGTTGCTCGGTCAGGTATCCAAGTAGGGACGGGCGGTCCGCCAGGCGGGGGGCGTGTTGAGACCGGCCCCAGCGGGCCCACTCGCAGATCCGGTCGTTGCGCATCATGCGGCTGTGGTTTCGGCCTGGCACGATTCCAGGACGTCGGCGGCGGCGTCGAGACAGCGGTTGAGGTTACACAGGCCGATGTTGAGCCCCGTCCGTCGGCCGACGTCCTCCGCGGTCAGGGCCAGCTCGTGTCGCGCGCCGTACACGACCTCGGCCGCCAACACCCGCCGTACGGGCTGACCGTCACGCGTACATCGGCACAGGTTTCGTTTCAGTGAGGGGTCCTCGCGCGTCAGCTCGAGGACGGCCTCGTACCGCGTGCCGTATCGACGGATCAGTGCCTCGACGTCTTCCGGCTCAAGCCCATACCGGCCGGCGGCGGCCGGTGCCGCCTCGGCGATGACGTCTTCGACGGGCCTATCCGGCCCGCCGGGCAACCGATAGTCCTCCAGCGGGTGGAACTCGCGCCCCTGCTGCTTGGCGATCCGCCGGAGCAGATCCTCAGCCATCCAGTTGTGCGTCGCCAGCTTGCCGCCGTAGACGCTCCACAGGCCCGGCGCGCCGGAGTCGGCGTGATCGACGATGCGGTGATCGCGACTCAGCTTGTCCTCGATCCGGCCGTATGCGAACACCGTCGGCCGGACCCCCCACTTGGTGTCGACCACGTCGTCCCGCGACAGGCTCGACAGGAACCGCTGCGCCCCCTGCAT
>CAYOGX010000099.1:0-9511 GCA_964403235.1 uncultured Planctomycetales bacterium
GTCCCCGCACGGCCACAGTAGGGCCGGCACAGCCGGCCCGCCCTACGCAGCTTACCGATCACCCGTCAACTCGAGCAGCGCGAAATGCTCGGCCGCCGCCTCGTGCCCCGGCTGAGGGCTGAGCCACTGCCGCGCCGAGCTGGGCTCGCCCGTTGTGGGACGCCGCACCACCTGGATCGACAATACCTGTCCGACCGATGGGCGATGGACGAACACCGCCGCCATCGGCATCGTCATCTCCACGGTCCAGCCCGTCTCCTGGTGTCTCACCACGTACTGCCACCCTCCCACTATCGGGGTGGCCCGCAACGGCAGATTCCAAGTGAGGTCGTCGTTGTGCGCGTCCAGGGCGTTGCCGATCTCGTCGACGCCCAGACGGTAATACGTGGCGGCATCGCGATCGACGTCGATGAACCACTCGATCGCCGGCCAACCGCCGTCAAGACGATCCCGCATCGGCACATGCCCGCGAGGCGGACCGGTCCGGCCATGCGTCGTCGGAACCGCAGCGGCCAGGTACAGGTACGTGTGGTCCCAGGCGAAACGCACGATCGTCCGGTTCCGCTCAGTCCGCCGACCCGACGCGTCCATCAACGACACCCCGTCACCGCCCCGCCACACCGGCTCGTCCAGGCGCCCATCCACGTCGACGGGACCTGCTGAACGCCGACACGTCACTATCCTGCGCGGGCAAACGTCCTGCCGGTCGACGGGCGATCTCAACAACCACAGCTCCGACCCCGCCGCCGCCGACCACCCCGCCGCGCCCCCACCCGCACAGCGACGATAGAACAACCGCGCCCGACCGAACTGACCCAGCGCGCGGAGGCAATGCGCCCGGGCGAACAGCACGCACGGTTGATGCGCCAAGAACGGGTCCTCACCGCACAATCGGTCGAGCCGTCCGAGGGCGATGTGGGCACCCCGCAGCGGGTCCTTCGGCCGGACCGGCAGCGACAGATAGCGCTCCACCGACGCCTCGATCACCGCCTGCCGGACGGCCACCGTCGGCCAGGCGGGATGGGATCGGCCCGTGCCTAGGAACGCCCGCCAGACCTCCACCGCCGCTTCGTGTTGACCCAATCGCTCGTGTTGCCGCGCAGCCTGATAGAGGGCGTCGGCCGGGGCCAGCGCGCCCGGAAACGCCCGCGACGCCCGCGCCGCCAACTGGACCAACCGGGACGCCTCGCCCCGCCGTTCCGCCATCCTACCGGCCACAGCCAATGCGTCGGCGACCGACTTCAGTCTGGCCAGACGTGATCCCTCGCCCATGCGCGTCCACGGGAACCTGGCACCGGCGTCCAAACGAATGCCCGTCAGCAGCCCGCGTGTTCGTTCGGCCGAGGACCCGCCGCGGACCACGCGGAACCTCGCCGCCAACGCGCCCTCGTCCAACGGTATTCCCAGATAGCCCGCCGCCCTCAACCCCGCCAGTCGGCTGTCCGAACCCAGCAGCGGATGGAACTCGCCGGCGAAACTGACGCGAATCCCGGCCGACGACGTGTCGTCCGATTCGCCCCCCGACCTGCCGTGCGACCGACTCGCCGCGTCCGATCCGCGCGCGGCCCGCGGACGACGCGCCGGCAGCGAATCGCTGCCGGCAAACGCCAGCACGCGTTGAACCCGATGCGGGCCCAGCCCGATCTGCTGCTGTTCGGGCATGGCCTCCACCTGGCCCGCTCGACCGATCGCCTCCCACGCCAGCCAGGCCACCGACGTGGCGACCAGATCGCCCCCCGCGTCGGGATCGCCCTCATCGGTGATGACGACGGCCGGCCGCAGGTTCCGCACCGCCGCCGCGATCTGACGCCGCATCGCCGACTCCGCGTCCCGGTCCAGCTGCCGGCTCCAATGGCGGAACACCCCGACGTAACTCCGCACGGGACCCGATCGGCCATCGGACGGCGACGTGGTCGGCCTGGCCCAGCCGACCGTGGGTTCCTCGAAATCCCTCAACGCCTGCACCGACGTCACGCCGCACGCATTGCCCGCCCAACGGATCGGACCGTCGCGCATCCGCCCCGTCGACGTCCCACCGCCCGACGTCCCGTCGGCCGTCACCCGCAGATAGGCCACGCGACACCGGTGGTGACCCACCCAATACGCCATCATCGGCCAGGCCCACCGCGCCGACGCGGTCGAGATGACCAACGCCCCCACACGCCGCCGGCCGTTCCGCACCGCCGACCACGTCAGACCGCCGTCCTCGCTCCGTCCGATCAGCCCGGCTTCACCGACGCCCACCACGGTCCGGGCGTCGATGGGGTGGACGGCCCGCAGCGTTCCGGACAGACCCGTCACACACAGATGCCACGTCTGACCGCCGTCGACGGTCCGCAGCACGTAGCGCCCGTTCGCGCCGACCGCCCACCCGTGGTCCTCATCCGCGAAGGCAACGTCCGTCAGGTCGACCAGCTCCCGAACGCCTGCGGGCAGATCCAGCCGCACCGCCGACCACGTACGGCCACTGTCGCGACTGACGAAAACCGTGGCGTCGTCACCGACCATGCAACCCCGACGCTGACCGGGCATCGCCACCCCCGCCAGCCGGCCCTCGAACGACACGGTCCGTCGCTCCGGACCCAGCCTCGCGCCGCTCAGGACCACGCACGCGCCCCCCTCACCGACGGCAATCCCCCGGCCGTCCGGTCGAAAACACGCGGCCAGAATCGCCGGCACGCCCCGATCGACCGCCGCCTGAAACCGCCGGCTGCTCGCGCTGAACCGCCATACCCCCGCGGGCTGCATCGGCGTCGGCGCGCCCAACACCCAACCGCGGCCCGCGCGATCCGCCCAGACCCCGTGCAGCCAGCCTGTCACGACCCCGCCGATCAGTTCCCAATGGCCTCCCCCGTCTTCGGTCGCCAGCACCACGCCGTGGCAACCCGCGCCGTCGGGCCTGGCCCGGCCCCCCACGGCGTACCCGACGCGACGATCCACGAAATGCACCGCCTCCAACGTCGCGTCCGTGCCCGACGATTGCGCCCGCCATGTCCCCCCACCGTCACGACTGTGCAGGATCAGACCCCGGTTCCCCACTGCCCAGCCGAACCCCTCGTCGACGAACGTCACGTCGTTCAACGTCGCGTCTTCGCGCAGAATCCGCCCGGGACCTGACGATGCACGGGTATCCTCACCGACGGACGAATCACCTGATGTGACAACCAGCAGGGGTAGGAGGATGATACGCGTCACGGCGCCTCGCCTCCAATGCGATCGGCCGTTGTGATCGGATGGTCGACCGACACCACCGCCGTGTCGGAACGACGATTCCGGCGGCACTGGCGGTCTCGCCGCACCGCTGGCTACATCTCCTCGACCACGTCAATGCCCAGCAGCCCCAACCCCACCGCGAGCGCCCGCGCCGTGACCGCGCACAACCCCAACCGCGACTCGCGAACGTCCGCGTCGGCCTCGACGATGGGCCAGTTCGCCTTGTCCTGGTACAGCCCCATGAACACGTTGGCCAGGCTGTACAGATAGCCGGGCAGCTCGTGGATCCGCCACGTCTCCGTCACCGACGCCATCACCTCCGGGAATTGCAGCAGCTTGAGCATCAGCGTCCGCTCGAACGGATGCGAGATTCGCATCTGCGGCCCGCCCGACGTCACCGACCCCGGGTCTACCCCCACCCGCCCGAACACCGACCGGATCCGCGCGTACGCGTACATCATGTACGGGGCCGTGTTGCCCTCGAAACTCAGCATCTTGTCCCAACTGAACACGTAGTCGCTCGTGTGGTCCTGCGACAGATCGGCGTACTTGACCGAGCCCAGCCCGACGGCCCGGGCGATGGCGGTCTGCTGCTCGGCGGTCTGCGCCTGACGCTTGCTCTGGGCCAGGGACGAGTAGGCCTCGGACCGCTGACGGATCAGGTCCAGCGCCCGCCTCTCGGCCTCGTCGAGCAGTTCGGCCAGCCTGACCGTGCCGCCGGTTCGCGTCTTGAACGGCCGGCGGTCGGCCCCCAGCATCATCCCGAATCCTACGTGATCCAGCCTCGTGTCCGGACCGACCCAGCCCGCAGCCCGTGCAGCGGCAAACACCATCTCGAAATGCTGCCGCTGGCGCGAGTCGGTGACGTACACGATCCGGTCCGCCCGCATCTGCTGCGTCCGCCGGCGAACCGCGGCCAGATCCGTCGTGTCGTACAGGTACCCCCCGTCGGATTTCTGAACGATCATCGGCAGCGGCTCGCCCTGGCGGTTCTTGAACCCCTCCAGGAAGACGCACTGCGCGCCGTCGTCCTCAGTGATCAACCCCCGCCCGCGGAGCTCCTCGACCAGACCGGGCAGCTCGTCGAGGTAGTCGCTCTCCCCCACGGTCTCCAGCCGGACGTCGAGCCGGTCATAGATCTCCTGACAGTGCCGCAACGACTCGGCCCGAAACGCCTGCCACAACGCCCGTACCTCTGGCGCGCCCCGCTGTAGATCGACGATGGCCTGACGGGCGGCCGCCGCGAACTCGGCGTCCTCCTGTTCCCGCTGACGGGCCTGGCGGTAGAACGCCTCCAGATCGGCCACGTGAAACCCCGCCGCCGACTCAGCCGCCTCGGGATGCGTTTGGCGAACGTACTGGATCGGCAGCCCCAATCCACCGAAGTCGCCCACATGGTTTATCCGGCTGACCTGATGACCCTGGAATTCCAGCAATCGACTGATGCAGTCGCCGATGACGGTGCTCCGTAGATGACCGACGTGCATCTCCTTGGCCAGGTTCGGGCAGGAGAAATCGACCGCCACCACCTGCGGGCTCCCGGCCGGCTCGACCCCCAGCCGGTCGTCATCGACCACACACCGAACGCCAGCCACCACGAACTCGTCCCTCAGCGTCAGGTTGATGAACCCCGGACCGGCTACCTCGGGGGCCTCGACCAGCTCGTCCACATCCAGGGCCGCGACGATCTTGCCCGCGATATCGCGCGGCTTGGCCTTGAGCGATTTGGCCAACGCCATCGCCCCGTTGAACTGGTAGTCACCGAACTTCGGATCCCCCGTTGGCGTCAGCCAGCGATCCTCAAACGCCACCTCCGGACCGAACGCCTCCGCCATCGCCTGACGAAACCGTTCGCTCAACTGTTCTGCAATCGATGACATCGTGTTCAGGACACCCTATCGTCCGCCCGTCATGCTGCGCGCCTGCACGGGCAAACTAGTTTGCCCGTGGCACCCCGCACCGATCTGCGCTCGCGCCACTTACCCCATGCGGTCTACATCATACGTTCGGGGCGGGCAGGTTGCCAGATTGGCTATCACGCGTCCGGCTGGGGTTCCGCACCTGCCGCGGCCAGGACGCGGCGGTAGTTCTTCCATAACTGCTCGCGTGACAGGCACGAATCGATGTGATCCCACGGCAGGACTTCCTCGACCGTCCGCTCGCGGTGGGCGTACCAACCCGGATCGATCCCCGTCTGCTCGAACGCTTCGTCCCATCGTCGCGGATCGAACTGGTCGTCCCACGCGTCGAACCGGGCGCCGGCCCGCCAGGCCGACTCGATGACCCGGCCCAGCCGCCGATCCCCCCGCGCCAGGACCGCCTCCAGGATCGACCGCTCGATGTGGTGGAACTTCCACCGCACCCCGCTGCGGCGCCCGCGCGACAGTTGCCTCAACGTCTTTCGGGCGTCGAGGAAATACGCCCGTGTCGCCTGCCCGACCCACTGCAGGCTGGTATGGGCCTTGGGCACCAGCCAACTGACGGTGGTGTTCACCGTGCCTCGACCCCGGCCGACTTCGCGGCGAAGCTCGCCGATCCGCCGGGCCAGGTGCCAGATGCCCTCGACGTCGGCCGGGGCCTCGCCCGGAAACCCGACCATGAAATACAGCTTGACGGTTCGCCAACCGGCCTCATAGGCCGCCCGAACGCCCGCCAGCAACGCCTCGTCGCTGATCGGCTTGCCGATCGCCCGACGCAGCCCGTCACGGGCCGCCTCGACCGCCATCGTCAGCCCGCCCTTCCGCACACCCCGCACCAGCGACGGGATGTCGGACAGCATCTGGTCGACCCGTAGCGACGGCACGGACACGTTGACCCGCCGCTCGGCGAACTGGGACGAAATCCGCTGGACCAACTCCTGGAATCGAGGGTAGTCGCCCGTGGACAGCGACAGCAGCCCAATCTCCTTCTGGCCCGTCGCCCGCCAGGCGTCCTCGGCGATCCGGCAGATCCGCTCAATGCTGCGGACCCGAACCGGGCGCTTGGTATGGCCCGCGTGGCAGAATCGGCACAACTTCGGGCAACCCCGCATCACCTCGATGCTGATCCGGTCGTGGACCGTCTCGACATGGGGCACCAGCGGCCGCTCGGGCACGGGGGCGCTGTCGAAATCCTCGACGACACAACGGCGTATCCGTCGGTGCAGCCCGGTCACCGCCGGCTCGACCGACGCCATCGTCCCGTCGGGATGATGGGTGACCGTGTACAGCCCGGGCGCGTAGACCCAGTCGAACCGCCCCGCCAACGCCCGGATGATCTCGCGACGGCCCGCGCCGTCGAACCGCAGCTCGCCGTAGGCGTCTATCAACGCCGGCAGCGCCTGTTCCCCGTCCCCCACGACCAGCAGGTCGAGGAACGCCGCCATCGGCTCGGCGCTGTCGGCCACGGGCCCGCCGGCCAGGACAATCGGGTCCGAATCGCCGCGATCGTCGGCGTGCAGCGGAACCCCGGCCAATTCGAGCATCGTCAGCACGTTGGTCGCACACAGCTCGTGTTGCAGCGAGAAGCCCAGGATGTCTGCTTGACCGACCGGCTGGCGGGTGTCCCACGTAAACAGCCCGATCCCGCGGGACCGCATGACCTGCTCCGCGTCGATCCACGGGCAGTACACCCGCTCGGCGCAGACGCCTTGCATCTGGTTGCACACCCAATACAGGATCTGGCAGCCCAGGTGGGACATGCCGATGGCGTACGTGTCCGGGAACGCGATGGCGATCCGGACTCGCGCCCCCTCCCAGTCGCCGGGCGAGACGAGCTGGTTGACCTCGCCGCCGATGTACTGTGCGGGCTGATTCACGCGACCGAGCAGCTCGGTGCTGACCCGTTGGGCCAAGCTGGTAGCCATGCCCATAAACAGAACCGGGCAGCCGACCTCACCGTCGACTGCCCACTCCTTCCCAATCGTTGGATGGTGACCGACCCGGATCAGCGAACGCCGAACCCAGGGTCGTCCGATAAAAGACCCCCTGACCGCGCCCAGTCTTCGAGACCAAGCGCATTCTAGACACAATCTGCCCGCACGACAAGTGTCTTGCCGCCGGTTCTCGGTCGTCGCCCATCCGACACACCCCGCCAGCGGCCTGTGGACGCGACGAGGCCAACCCCCCACGCCCAAGCGGCTGGCAAAAAAAACGCGTCCGGTGTCGGCCGGACGCGCGGGGACATAACTGGCAATCGTTGCCGGCGGGGTTATCCGCCTAGCAAGGCCAGAACGTTTTGGGGAATCTGATTGGCCAGTTGCAGCGTCATCATCGAGGACTGGACCAGGATCTGTGCTCTCGTCATGGCCGCGACCTCCGAGGCGTACTCAGTGTCACGGATGGTTGATTCACTCGCCTTGACGTTCTCGTAGGCGACCTGCTGCGAACGGATGTTCGGCTCGATCTGGTTCTTCTGAATCGCACCCAGCCGGCCGCTCACGATAGCCACCTGCATGGTGGCCCTCATGACGATCGCTTCGGCGTTGGCGTACTTTTGGCTTGCGATGGAGTTTGCCTCGCCGCCGCCGATGCTGCGCAGCAGGCCGATGACCGGGTCGCCCAATTTCGCCGAGTTGATCTGAGGAATGCCGATGTTGAGCTGGGCATTGCTGTTGACTTCCGGTCCGATCTGAAATCGCGCACCGCCCCCCGTAATGCCGAACGTTGTTGAGGCCCCCTCGGTGGTGGCGAAACTCTCGGACAGATAGAACGCCACGTCCAGCCCGTTCTTGCGAAGCTGGACCTGCAAGCCGTCGGCTGCGCCCGGCTGCCCGTTGATGAGCGCCGTGGGATTGCGCCCGTGGTCGATCGTCGCGGTCTCGCCGCCAGCAACGCTGAACGTGCCACTGAGCGTCTCGACGCTGACGAACGCGTCCGCGCCGTACTCCGTGCTCCACAGGTCCATACGGGCACCGCTCGTGGTCGCCGAGATCCCGGTCAGGTCGGTGAAGGTATTGATGCCGTAGGCCATCTCCGTGATGGACGTGCTGGCGGCAAAGTTAAACGTCTCGCTGCCGCGCAGCCCGCCGATCTGGACGCTGACCGGGTTGCCTGCCGCGAGCCCGGACGCAGCGAAATACATGTTGGCGGTCTGCGCGGACTGGGTGACCTCCACCGTCACCCCCAACGTCGCCCCGTCGTTGGCCAGCCGCGCACCGAAGATCTCCGTCCACAGCAGCTTGGTCGAGTCGATGCTGGACAGGGCGTAGCCGTAGTTGCCATTCAGCAGCTTCTCGCCGTTGAACTGACTGGTGTTGGCGATCCGATCGATGCTCTCGATGAGCGAGTCGATCTGGAGCTGATTGGCATTCAGCTCTTCCTGAGACAGGGCGCCCTCGTTGGCGGAGTGGTCGATCAGGCCCCGGATCTCGAGCAGCATCCTGGACACCTCGGCTAGGGAGGAATCCGCCGTCGCCAGCACGTTGAGCGCACGGCTGCTGTTCTCAATGGCCTGGTCGATCCCTCGGATCTCGGAGCGCAATGTCTCTGACGCGATCAAGCCAGCCGGATCGTCCCGGCCGGTGTTGATCCTCAGACCAGTCGACAACCGGTGCATCGACTGGGTCAACGCGTCCTGGTTCATCAACAGCTGATGGGTCGCCCTGAGTGAGGAGATGTTGGAGTTGACGCGAGTCATAGTATCCTCCGTGACGTCGGGCGTGATCTCCTTGCCACACCCGCCGATACGCGACCTTGCGTACCGCTGGGCCCACGTTTGGGGCCTTTGAGCTCAATACCGTCTCGGCGACCGGTTCCACCGGGAAGGAATCAACGGCGTCGCCCACCGCCAGTTCCGAGGAGTCGTGGCGGCGAGCCGAGCAGGAAACGCCAGCCGTCCCCAGGCCAGCAACGCTCTTCCCTGATGCGACGGACCTCGCCGGACTCGTCCGCGGCAGGGCCCGAAGCCAATGCGCGTCTTCCACACCCCCCTTGGTGCCGGGCCCCTACATCACCCGGCTTTCGCTTATTCGGACTTGCCGTGGGGGTCACTTTAGATAATTCCACCATCACAAGAACTTACGTTCGTTATAGGACCTTCGGCCCGCCTGCCTCGCCGTCCTTGCTCCCGAACCGGGCCTGCCAGGGCCCGCTCTGGACCCCAGCCGACCAGGGAGGGGCCCCGTCGTCCTGAAAAAAAAGGGCCGGGCGGGTCGATGTCCAACATGATCGACCCACCCGGCCACGTGATTCGGCCAGGATCTTATCGTCGCGCGGATCCGTCGCTGGGCTAACCGAGCAACCCCAGCACGTTCTGCGGGATCTGGTTGGCCATCCCCAACGTCATCGTCGACGTCTGGACCAGGATCTGCTGCCGCATC
>CAYOGX010000100.1:0-9479 GCA_964403235.1 uncultured Planctomycetales bacterium
GCGTCAGGTTCTGCGTGATGCCCATCGCCGACGGGCCGAACGTCCCCACCTTCCCGTTGCACCACGGCTGTTTCGCGATCCACTCGATCGTGTCGTATCCGTCACGGATCTCGCCCCACCCGCACCCGACGTGAATCGGAAAGTCCTCGCCTTCCGAGCCGAACCGGCCCCGAAGGTCCTGCACCACCATCGCCAAGCCGAGTCTGGGAACGATCTGCGACCACTTCTCCCCGACCAGGCCCCGCCGGTTGTAGGGCGTTCGAACCAGGACGGCCGGGTACTTGGCTTCGGGGTCTCCCTTCGGCAGCGTCACGTCGGTGGCCAGCTTGGCCCCGTCGCGCATCGCCACCATGTACGTCTTGGCGTCGGGGATCTCCCTCTCGCGACTGATCTTCTCAGCCGAGTAGTCGGACGTCTCCGCAACGACGGGCGCCTGACAGACGCATGCCAAGGCAACGAGCATCGATCCGGCAGAGCGAGACATGTGATCTCCTCCATGGCCGCAGCCGACTGACATGGGTACTCGGACAAGGTCACCAGTTAAGCACAACGCGGTCCGGTCCACAACAAACGCGCCGCGCGTTGGATGCCCGGTTCGAGGCCATCCTGCCGGCTCATGCCGGCTTTTCCGCCAGCGCGATGAAGCCGTTCGCCCGCAGACCCGTCGCGATCGACAACCGTAGCGGGCCGGAGCGGCGCCGGTTCAGCGGGACGATCTGGCGAACGATCAGCCCGGCCTCGGTCAGCAGGTCTCGCAGCTCGCCGCGCGAGAAGACGTGGACGTACATGTTCCGGATGCCGCGGTAGTACCACAGGATCTTGTCGCCCCACTCGGCCCGTCCGCGCCAGGTCTCCCACAGGTTGGCGGCCAGGAAGTACACGCCGTCGGCCCGGGTCAGGCCGTGCCAGCGGTTGTGCGCGTGGACGGCCAGCAGCCCGCCGGGGCCGAGTGCCTCGGCGATGCCGACCAGCAGGGCCCGGCGGTTGGCCCGGCCCGCCACCAACCCCAGCGTGCTGAACATGCACGCCGCGTAGTCGAACGACCCGGGTGCGAACGGCATCGGCAGCGCCATCATGTCGGTCCGGATGATCGTTCCGTTGACACCGGCCTGTGCGATCTTCTCGGCAGCCACGGCCAGCATGTGCACTGACAGGTCGATCCCGACGACGCGATGGCCCCGACGGGCAAACGCGATCACGTGTCGTCCCGTCCCGCACCCGACGTCGAGCAGGCGGCCCGGTTCCGCGAACCAGCGGGTCAGCAGCCTCGTGTCGTAGGCGAACAGCGGCGAGTCGCCGAAGTACTCGTCGTACTCTTCGGCCACGTCGCGGCTGGTCAGGTAGTTGAGCGTGGACGGATGCATGGGCTCGATACCCGTTAGGATAGGGGAGTCCACCAGCCATTGACACCCCTCCCTGCCGGTCATACGCTATCTGTGTGTGTACGCTGCGCCCGGGTGGCGGAATTGGCAGACGCGCTAGGTTGAGGGCCTAGTGGGACTTTGGTCCCGTGCTGGTTCGACTCCAGTCCCGGGCAGTTGGCAGTCCGGGTCAGGCCATGGGACGCTTGCCCGCCGAGTTCAGAGCTCGATTGCATATCGGAATACGGTGTAGGCGAGGATGCCAGTTACCAGCACCGTACCCTCGATCCGCGCCAGGGTCTGTCGTGACCACATGAGGGGCAGTACGAGGACCGACACCCCCACCGAGATCGGGATGTCATATCGCAGGCAGTCCCGTGAGACGGGGAGCCCCTCGCGGCAGATCAATGCGGTCAGCCCGAGCACCAGGCCGATGTTGAAGATGTTCGATCCGACGACGTTGCCGACCGACAGGTCCTCCTGTTGGCGAATGGCAGCCGCGACCGAGGCCGCCAGCTCCGGCAGACTCGTGCCGAACGCCAGCACCGTCAGCCCGATCACCAGCTTGCTGACGCCCATGGCCTCGGCCAGCGTGACCGCGTTCGTGACGCACAGATGTCCGCCGCCCGCCAGGCCCCCAATCCCGAGAATCGCCAGCATGATCGAAGCGGCGTGGGAGCGCGTCGGTGCCGGCGGCTTCTCGAACTCGGGCATGCGCGCGAACATATAGCAGTACACGAGAAACACCGCGAACGTCAGCAGCAGAATCGCCCCGTCGGATCGGCTGATTCGTCCGTCATACGCCATAAAGAACATGACCAGCGAGATGGCGATCATCATCGGCATCTCGTAGCGGATCGTCTGCGAGCGGATGCTCATCGGACGGACGATGGCCGCGAATCCCAGGATGGCAAGGATGTTGAACACGTTCGACCCGACGACGTTGCCGACGGACACGTCGGTATCGCCGTGAAAGGCCGCGGTTACGCTGACGACCAGTTCCGGGCTGCTGGTCCCCAGCGCGACGACGGTGAGCCCGATGATGATGGGGCGCAGCCCGGCCCGCAGGCCGATCGAGGCCGCCCCCCGGACCAGGAGCTCCGCCCCACCCGCCAGAACGCCCAGCCCGACGACCAGACCCACCAACGCCATGGTGACGGAGACCTGCCCGAGGCCCACAGGGGCCGAAGCCGTCGCGGCCAACATCACCGTCGGTTCCACCAGACTGCCTCCTTGACAGGTTTCAATTAGGAGCTTGCCACATACTGCGCGTCCCGCCTGGATGCAAGCCTGGCTCGTGCGTTTCCCGACGGCCAAGATCCCCTGGGCCCATCGCCCCGCCCCAACCGTGCCCGCCGGTGACGACCAAAGTCAAGAGGCACACGACGATGCACGCCACCTGGCACGTCGGTCCGCCTGGCGCCAGATCGATTCAAGGTCGCGTGGTCGGCTGGGTGGCGCTCAGGCCCCGGACCGTGGCGCGGGCGGCGCCGCGTTCGCGGGGAATGGGGGTGTATCCTGTGGCTCGAATGGCGGCCTGGCCCTTGTCGGAGTAGAGGTAGTCGATCAGGTCGGCGGCGGCCTCGTCGGGCGGGTCGGACGTCCAGAGCCAGATGGTCTTGAGCAAAGGCCACTTGTCGGCCTCGAGCGTGTCGGGGTCGGGCACGCGGGCCACCGGATCGATTGCGCCCTTGAGGGCGAGGTACGGAACCACGTCAGCGTGGCCCACGACCGTCATGCCAATGGCCAGCGGGTCCTCGCCGACCGCCTCGATGATCTGGGCGGGCTCGGCGATCTGTTTCCACGGCGGGTCGGCAAAGAACAGCCTGGCGACCTGCATGAAGACGCGTCCGGCCCGCGAGCCTCGCGGCGGGCCGTAGAGCGTGATCGGATCTTGCGGCCCACCCACCGCGCCCCACGACGTGATCTGCGAGCGCAAGATCTGTCTGAAGTGCTGGATCGTGATCTCCATGACGGGGTTCTCGGGGTGGACGTAGAGGGCGTAGGCGTCCCACGCCACGCGCCAGCCGCGTGGCAAGTGGCCGTGCGCGGTGTGGTAATCCTTCGCGTCGAACCACGGTATCGTGCAACTGGTGCAGGCGACGTTGGCCTGGCCGTTCGCCAGGGCGCGGAACCCGTCATGGCTGAACCGCACCTTGCCCACCCGCTGGACGACGAAGGGCACTGATCGGCAGCGCATCGCCCAACCTTCGACCACCTCCAGCGGTATCTGGGCGCCGGCCAGGCGGAGATGTCGGTCGGGCATCCGCGCCGCGTGCCACGATTCGCGCCAACCGTCGACGATGCCCCCGCAGCCAACCAGGCACGTCAGCCAGACGGTCCCCCGCGCCAGCCGCTGCGCTTCGGGGCGAAAGCCCATCGATCGGCGGGGCCTGTCACGGGTGTTGGATGGCACGTGGTTCTCCGAGTGTCAGGACGCCCCGCGGGTGCCGGCGGCGGGTATGTGGCGTTCTCGGGGCGCTTCGTCGGCCAGGCGTTTCAGCATGCGGTCGATGACGTTGGTGGCGCCGCCGATGGGCGCGGCCAGTGCGCCGAGCGGGGAGACCATCACGCGAGTCTTGCCGGCCAAAGCCGGCAGGATCGTGTGGTTGAGCTTGCGGGTGATGCGATCAGTCAGGACCGGCGCGCCGGCGAGGATCCCCCCCAGGACCACCAGCTCGGGGTTGACGATGTTGGCCGCGTTGGCCAGCGCCTGCCCGATATGGTCGGCGGCCGTGTGCAGCAGGTTGGTCGCCAGCCGGTCGTTCTCGCGGGCCGCCTCCAAAATCGTGGCGATGGTGATGGCATCGGTCCGCCCCTCGGACCGCCGCAGGACAGACGACTGGACGCCGCGACTGAGGGCGTCGATGGCACCGGCCACGATCGCCGGCGGCGAGGCCACCGATTCGAGACAACCGAAGTTGCCGCAGTGGCAGATCGGCCCGTTCGGGTCGACCACGGTATGACCGAGTTCGCCGGCGTGTCCCAGATGGCCCCGCAGCAACACCCCGTTCGCCACGACGCCCAGACCGATGCCCTTGCCCACGTGCAGGTACAGGAAATCGTCCGACAGCCGACCGGCTCCGTGACGGACCTCGGCCTGGGCGGCCGCCTGCACGTCGTTCCACACGACGGTGGGCAGCTTGAACCGTTGCTCAAGCATCTCGGCCATCGGCACGTCGTGCCAGTCGGACAGATACGGAAACTGGGTCGAGATGCCCGCCTGGCTGTCCACGATGCCGCTGATGGCCACGCCGATCCCGGCGGGGGTGCGCGTCTGCTCGCTCTTGAGCAGCGTATCGGCCGTCTGGAGGATCTGGTCGAGGACGTGCTGGCGATCGAACTCGCCCTCGGTCCGGCCGCCGACGCGGAGCAGGACCTGTCCGTTCATTCCGGTCAGGACGCCAACGATCTCGCGGCGGCTGACCGACAGCCCCACGGCCTGGGCGAAGTCATTGTTCAGTTGGACGATGGCGGCGGGACGTCCCCCGGTGCTCGGGCCGCGTCCCACCGCCACCAACACCCCCTCGGCGGTCATCTCGCGAACGAGCGCACTGGCCGTCGGGAGCGAGGTCCCCAGGTGCTCGGCGATCTGCGGTCGGCTGAACGGCTCGCCGTCGCGCATCACCTCGAGCAGGCCCCAGCGAAGTTGCGCTCGGTCTGACATGCTCTTACTCGAACCCCCACCGCATGAACTGGCCTGCGGGATTATAGGCGCCGCCACGCCGGGCCTGCAATGGCAAGCGCCGCACGCGATCCCCCCCAGGGCCACTGGGGGGTCGCAGCGTCACGACGTGTCCGGTGTCGGTCGGCCGAGGTGACGGGCCGCGACGGTCAGCCATTCGTCGCACTGGTCGAGCTGGCGCGGGTCCGACAGGGCGTCTCGACAGCGGCGCAGGTGCGCCTCGGCCCGTTCGTAGTCAGACAGGTACTTCGCGTAGATGACCCCCAGCATGAGGCGGACCTGTTCTGCGTGTTCGGCCGTGGTGTAGTGCGCCAGGTATTTCTCATACGCCTCAGCGGCCTGGGTATGTTGCTGCTGGGCGACCAGGTGGTTGGCGACATCGAGCTGGTGTTGGCGGGGCAAGACGAGACTCGCGTCCAGCTCGACCAACTTCAGATAGCCCCGGACGGCGGCATCCAGGTTGTTGGCCTCGAACGCGTCAGTGATCTGTCGCCGGATCTCGGCCACCTCGTCAAGCTGTGTGTCGCTCAGGCCCGCGGCCGGTTCTCCGTCCGGCGCGTCGTCCGTCCGACCGGTCCGGGCCACTCGACCGTATTGGGCGCGGGCCTGGGCCTTCGGGTCCTGGCCGATCGCCTGCGCGAAGGCCCGACGCTGGTACGCCCGTTTCCACAGGGCCATCAGGTCGAACTGGTCGCGGGGAACGGCCCGGATCCACAGCAGGACCATCCCCACCACGCCCCCCGCCAGATACCCTGAGATATGGGCCGAGTAGGCCACACCCGCCCCGCCGCTAAACATCGGCGCGATCAGGTTGTCGTAAACGATGATCTTGGCCACGATCAGGATCATGCTGGGCAGCTCGAAGTAGCCGATCACGAAGAACCAGTAGAAGAAGCTGGTCCGGCTGCGGGGGAACATCACCAGAAACCCCGACGTCACCCCCGCGATCGACCCCGAGGCCCCCAACATCGTCGCGTCGTTGAACGATAGGTACACCGACCCCGCCATCGCTCCGCAGCTCAGGTAGAACAGGACGTACGGCACCTGGCCCATCTTGGCGTTGACGCTGTTTCCGAAGACCCAGAGGAACAGCAGGTTGCCCAGCAGGTGCATCCATCCGTCGTGGAGGAACTGATAGGTGAACAGTTGGTACATCTCGGGATTGGCGCCGTCCAAGAGCAGGCGATAGGGCGACAGCGATTCCCGCAACGGTCCGGTCCGGACGGGCACCGCGCCCGGCGGCACGTCGCGGCGCGGCGGGGTGAGATCGTAGGTCATCAGGAAGATCAGGACGTTGGCGGCGATCAGGGCGTAGTTGGCCGTCGGCGTGCGACGGATGGGGCTGTTGGTTCGGAGGGGAATGAGGATCATGGCGCTAACAGGCCCGCGCTTCGCCTGGGCGTGCCGCACAACGCCGTTGCATGGACCGTCGCGGGCGTTCAGGCGTTATCGTTCGGCTCCCTGTCCAGATCAAAGGCGGCGTGGACGGCCTTGAGGGCCTTCTCACCGTCCTCCTGGTTCACGACGCAGGAGACCATGATCTCGCTGGTGGAGATGTTGATGATGTTGACGCCGGCTTCGGCCAACGCGGTAAACATCCGCGAGGCCACCCCGGTGTGCGTCCGCATGCCGATGCCGACCACGCTCACCTTGACGACGTGCTCGTCGGTCTCGACGCCGCGGACCCCCAGCTCCTTGACCAGCTCATCGGCGACCACGCGGGCCTCGTCCAGGTCGCTCTCGGCAGTGGTGAACCCGATGTTGGCCTGTTGGCCGTCTTCGTAGATGTTCTGGATGATGTCGTCCACGACGATGTTGTGCTGGGCGATCCGCGCGAAGATTCGCGCCGCCATGCCGGGTTCGTTAGGCACACCCACGAGCACGACGCTGGCCAGATCGCGCTTCAGCGCGGCCCCGCGGACGACGATCTTCTCCATTCCCTTGGTCTCGGGCATGATCATGGTTCCTGGACTGTCGGTCAGACTACTGCGAACGTGAATGGGCACCCGGAATTTCCAACCGAACTCGAGCGCCCGCGGGTGCATGACGCCGGCACCGAGCGAGGCGAGCTCGAGCATCTCGTCGAAGGCAATCCGGTCAACCTTCCGCGCCTCCGGTACGATCCGCGGGTCGGTCGTGTAGACGCCGTCGACATCGGTGTAGATCTCGCAGACGTCCGCGTTCACGACCGCCGCCAACGCTACCGCCGTCGTGTCCGAACCGCCCCGGCCGAGCGTCGTGATGTCGCCCCCCTCCGTGATGCCCTGGAACCCCGCCACGATCACGATCTTGCCCGCGGCCAGGTGCTGACGAATCCGGTCGGCGTCGATCTGTTGGATCCTCGCCCTGCGGTGCGCGGCGTCGGTGATCAGGCCCACCTGCCCCCCGGTGAAGCTGATGGCCTCGTGGCCGGCGGCGTCAATGGCCATCGCCATCAACGCGATGCTGACCTGCTCCCCCGTCGTCATGAGCATGTCCATCTCGCGCCGCGGCGGGTTCGGCGACACCTCGCGGGCCAGCTCGATCAGCTCGTCCGTCGTCTTGCCCATGGCCGACACGACCATCACCACCTGGTGGCCGTCGAGCTTGGTGCGAATCGCCCGCCGCGCCGCCCGCTGGATCTTCGTCGCGTCCGCCACGCTCGTCCCGCCGAACTTTTGAACGATCAAGCCCATGGTCTCACACGCGCCCGCGCCAGGCAGACCCCGGGATCGCCCACCGGGTCAAGCTTACCCCAGCCCTCAGGCTCCAGGCTTCAGGCCTCAGACCCCGGACCCTGAAGCCTGAGGTCTCAAGCCTGGACCCTATCTACACCCGCAAGCATGGCCATGCAACCTGAGACAGCCTCTGACAAACGCTCCAGCATTGTTGCAGGCAGCTTGCCCACGCCAATCCCGATAGACGAATGAAATGGTACCGCCCCGACTACCCCGACGTCAAAACGTTTGCGCCCAATCGCAGACATGACCTTTGCGCGGCCTATACCCTGCGGCTTCGCTGACGACGGGACGTTTTGTATCACCCCTTGACCGGCTGAGAGGGCTTCAGGGCGAGCATTCGTTCCAGGGCCACGGTGGCGTCGCTTCGAATGGGCTCGTCGACGGCGATGCGGTTGATCGTGCGGTCCTGCACCAGGTGGTCCAGGACCCACAGGAGGTGCTTGGGATCGATCAGGCCCATCGTTCTGCAATCGGAACGTTCGGGCGCCAGGTTGCGGACGGACAGGCGATCGGCGTGTCGGCGGGCCAGGCGATCGACCAGGTGCGTCTCGGTGCCGATGGCCCAGTGGCTGCCGTCGGGTGCCCGGTCGACCGTCTCGATGATGAACTCGGTGCTACCGGCCAGGTCGGCCTCTTTGAAGACCTCCCAGGTGCACTCGGGATGGACGAGGATCCGGCAGGCGGGGTCGGCCCGGCAGATCTGTTGGCAGTGTTCCTTGGTGAAGACCGTGTGGACGTCACAGTATCCGTCCCACAGGATGGCCTTGGCACCGGCCACCTGCGCCGCCGTCAATCCGCCGTTGGGTCCGGACGGGTCATACAAGACCATCCCGCCCAGCGGCTGGCCCATCTGATACAGGGTGTTTCGGCCAAGGTGCTGGTCGGGCAGGAACAGGACCTTGTCGCCCTGCGACAGGGCCCAGTCGATCACGACCGGCGCGTTGCTGCTGGTGCAACAGGCCCCGCCGTGCCGACCGCAGAACGCCTTGATCTCGGCCGTGGAGTTGACGTAGGTGACCGGGACGATGGTGGCCCCGTCGGCGGCGGCCGTCAGGAACGGCCAGGCCTGTTCGACCTGTTCGGCGGTGGCCATGTCGGCCATGCTGCAGCCGGCCTCGAGGTGGGGCAGGATGACCTGGACGCCGGGTTCGGTGAGGATGTCGGCCGACTCGGCCATGAAGTGTACGCCGCAGAAGACGACGAACTCGGCGTCGCGCTGCCCGGCCGCCTGCTGCGACAGCTTCAGACTGTCGCCGACGAAATCGGCGAACTGGAGGACCTCGTCGGTCTGGTAGTGGTGCCCGAGGATCACCAACCGCCGACCGAGCTGCTCGATGCACCGACGGATTCGGTCGAAGACCTCGGGCTCGGCCAGCCGGTCGTATTCTGCCGGTAAGGGTCCTTGTTTGGCCTGCGGCATGGTGCTGCTCCTACCGGGTTTTATAGACCCGGGTGGCACTTGGCAAGCGACGGCCGGCAAATCCCCGTGGCGCGGCTGGCGTCCCGGTAGCCGGCCGGCGCTCACGCCGGCCGATAGCGGTACAGGGGCACGACCCGACCCGTTCGATCGCGCCTGCGCTGGCCCGACGGCTCAAAACCCCCGAGCGCACGCACCTCCCGACGGAAACGCCGCCGGTTCAGCCGTCGTCGCAGAACCATCTCGTGGGCGTGCTGCAATTCCCTCTCGACCCCGCTGGATATTACCGCCCTTCC
>CAYOGX010000101.1:0-9424 GCA_964403235.1 uncultured Planctomycetales bacterium
TTCTCGACGCTCCTGTCGTTCCTGAGTGGTGCGCCCGTGCGCGTGGGGTTTCATCTGAACGACTTCTGGCGACGCGGTCTGGTGACGCACCCGATCTACTTCAACTACTACCGACACATCACCGACGTGTACGAGCAGGCGGCCGGGCAGTTGGACGCGCCCATCACCGATCACAGCTTGAGCAAGATCGAAGCCCGGGGCGATGCGCGCCGGTCGGTCCATCGGACGTTCGAGGATCATGGCTGGCGGCCCGAATCGCTCCTGTTGGGCATCAACGTCAACGCGGGCGAGCTGAGCCTCGAACGCCGCTGGCAGATCGAGCACTTCGCCGAACTGATCCGCACGCTGCTCGAGCGCCGAGCCGACCTGTGCATCGTCCTGACGGGATCGCCGGACGAGCGGCCCTACGTCTCGACGCTGGTGGATCGGCTGCCGGAGGGACTGCGCGACCGAGTCATCGTCGCGGCCGGCGTGCTGTCACTGGAGCAGTTCGTGGCGGCGCTGGGCCTGTTCGACGGGTACGTGACGAACGATTCCGGGCCGCTGCACCTGGGTGCGGCCGTCGGGGTGCCGATGGTCTCGATCTGGGGCCCGAGCCGGCCCGACTTCTACGCGCCGCGCGCCGAAGACCTCCGCATTATCTATGGCCACTATCCATGCAGCCCGTGTGTGGGTATGTTTACCACGTTCGAGGGCATGTGGTGCGACCACGAGGCGTGGTGCATGCAGGCCGTCAAGCCCGAGACCGTCTTGGAGGCGGTCGAGGACATGTTGGCCGAGGCGGACCAGAAGCGACGTCAACGCGCGATGAACGTATCGAAGGATCCCAAGAGCTAAGACTGAACCCATGGCGAAACGATCGAGCAAATCCAAGAGCGGCCCATCGACGGCGGATCGTCGTGTCCCCGACGATGCGCCTACGGCACAGGACCCGCGTCTTCGGCGCGGATGCGACATCGCGGCCGGCCTCATCGCCGGCGTGATGTTCCTGATCGTCCTGGGCCTGAGCACCACGCACGTGATATGGCCGGACGACCAGTACAGCGACATGAACATCCTCATGTCGGGCGAGACCTTCGCCACCCACGGTCTGCTTAAGCTCAAGTTACTGCCGGTGTTCTACATCGGCGCCATGACGGACCCGCCGTCTTACTACACGCACTATCCATCCCTACCTGCTGTGATCGACGGCCTATGGCAGATGATGGGGATTCGCGGCGTTCCGGCGATTCGGGTCCTGTGTGGTCTACTGTGCATCGCCGGCCTGATCTGCATGTACCTGGCATTCAGCCCCGACATCGGCGCGCTCCCGGCGGCGTGTGGTCTGGGGTTCGTTGCCACCACGGGCTACTTCTTCACCTACTGCATCAGCGTGCACCAGCACACGTACAACATCTTCTTCATAGGCATCTTCTTGCTGCTGTTTACGCGTGCCGTCCGCAGCGACCGGCCGGACACGCGGGTGTGGATCGGCTGTTGGATCGCGCTGATGCTCGAATCGCTGACGAGCTTCGAGTTTATCATCTATCCGCAGGTATTTGCGTGGGTGTACGTGTTGGCCACGGGCCGGATCCGCAGGCAATGGCGGCTGCTGATCGTGTTGGCCACCGCGCCGATCGCGGGCGTGGGGCTGCACTATCTTCAGAACTGCTGGGCGCTGGGCTGGTCGGCGGCGTGGGCGGACGCCCTGGACGCGTTCCGCCGACCCGGGCGCGGGCCGGCGCAGGACCGGTGGTTCATCCTCCAAAAGGTGCCCGAGTTCGTCCGGTTGCACAGCCAGCGGCTGTACTTCTGGTCGTGGCCGGTGCTGCCGGTGGTGGCGGCCGCCTGGCTGGCGTTGTCCGGTCGGCAGCGGGCCGGCCAGGCGTGGCTGCGGCGGGCTGGGGCATTGCTGGTGGGCACCGTTGTCGCCTCGGTCTCCTGGTATTTCTTTATGCCCATTCACACGGTCAAGCACCCGCACACGATGAGCCAGCTCTTGCCGCTGGTCATGCTGGTCATGGGCGCGGGCGCAGCGACGATCGGGCGGTGGCTGCTGAACCGAGACACCCCGGTGCACGAGCGAATCCTGGCCGTCCTGGCGGGGGTCGTTCTGGTCTTCGGTCAGACGCAGAGCATCGGCGAATGCTTCAACCGGGCCAGCAATCAGCGCCCCGAGTCCTTTTATCTTTTCGAAGCCATGGGAGAGAATGCCTTCCCACCTAAGAGCGCCGTGCTGACCAACACCTACGCCGACGCCCAGCTCGCATACTTCATTCGCCGGCCGCTGTGGCGATCGCCGACGCCGCTGCTGCCGTTCGACCGTGAGTCGATCACTTCGCTGCAAGAGCGCCTGCCGGACGACTGGCGAGTCAGCCACTACGTCTTCGACACCCGCGGAGACCATAAGGCGTTCCAGATCCTGGCCAGCAACTGTCCCGGCCAACTGGTCACGATCCCCGGTCGGCGCCGGCCGCATGCCCTGATCATCTTCGACATCAGCAGCCTGTTCGGCCCGCCCGGCAAACCCCCCGCGCTCGAGCCGGAGGTGAAAAGAGTGCAGCTTCAGGGGAAATTCCCGACGTGGAAATCGCCGGGGTTCATGGAGCGGTTGAGAGACGTCTTGGCCCTGCACGGCAAGCTATGACGGACCTGGTGACCGGTCCAGCTTGGGAGCACCCGCTGCGTGTGCTCCTGCCCCTCCCGGTCGAGACCCAACCTTGACTTGCGCAGGCCGGCCTCTACCATCGGCGCAATCTGGCCGCGGGAGCACCTGTGCGAGGACGAGCGCGTCACGGACCGGCTGGACCACAGGGAAGCTCTACTTGGGATCGATGCCTCCATGCGCAAATCAAACCAGGCCTTTATGGAACGCCTGCTCTTTGGAAGTCCGTTGATGTACCGGATCAAACGGTTCATCATCGAGGAGGTGATCTGGAAGTGGATCCTCTCCGGGCTCTTCCGCCTGGCTCCGAACCCGATGCCGGACGTCACCCACGTCATCGAAGGCAAGCGGGTGCTTCTGGCGGCGTGTGGACCTGGCAACGTGACCACCGGTCCGGCATGCGACACCGCGGGCGAGATCGTGGCCTTCGACATCTCCAAGGACTTCGCCTCCGCCGCCAAGACCCATCATCCGGAATGGAAGACCTTCTGCGGGGACATCGTCGCGATCCCGATCTTCGATAATGCCTTCGATCTCGCCGTCATCTGCTCGGCGCTGCACCACATACCGGCCCACGCCTCACGCGTGCTAACCGAACTCGCCCGCGTCACCGACGGGCGCGTCCTCATCGTTGAAGGTACCCTCCCCGAACGTGGTCTTCTACGCCGCGCCCTGCGGGTGTGGTGGGCCATCGTTGATGGCGGGGTTCACTACTACACCAGAACCGAGCTGCTGAGCGTTTTCGACGAATTGGGGATGGAGGTCGAGATCGCGGGCCAGCATGGCCCCATCCGCCACATGATGCTCACCGTCCTCAAGACCCGTCCGGCGTAGTTCCCGCATTTGACGAGACGTCGTCGTCGCGCAGGGCGTACCGCGGACCGACGTGCGATCAAGGAATTCAATGAGACCATCCTGGCCCACACGCACGCCGACGCCCAGCTCGCCTACTTCATTCGCCGTCCGCTGTGGCGGTGTCCGACCGAGACGCTGGCCTTCAGCCCCGAGTCGCTGGGGTCGCTTCAGAGAAGTCTGCCGGCCGACTGGCCCCTTCGCTATTGCATCTACGACACGCGCGGTGACCGCAGCGCTTTCCGACGCCTGGCCGGCACCTGTCCGGGCCAATTGGTCGCCTTCCCCGGATCGCGCGTGGGACAGTCCTTGATCGTCTTCGACATCGGCGGTCTGGTGGACCCGACCCGGCGGACCAAGCTGACGCCGGAGACGAGAGAGGCGCAGCTCAAGGGGAAATTCTCAAGGTGGGATCAGCCGGACTTCGCCCAACGGCTGGCGGAGGTGCTGCGCACGCACGGCAAGATCTGATACGCTTCCTGGGTTGCTTCTTGAGCATCGAATCACGGGTGTCCTCTTGTCGGTTCCCTCTTCCGGTCGGCGTACGGCTCGAGGATCGGTCGCCCTCACCGCTGCAGAGACTTGATTCTCCCGGCCAAACTGGGATGCTGCCCGTTGTCCGGTGAGGATCGGGCGGACGGGTCTTGGAGATCGAACGAATGTCTTCGGACGCGCAGCGCCAAGACAGCGAACAAACTCACCTTGGGACGGCCATGCTGATCGTCGTGGTCTTCGCCTGCGGCTTTGCGCTGATGGCGTTGGAGATGCTGGGCGCTCGGCTGCTCAGCCCCGATTTCGGCAGCAGCATCTACGTGTGGGGCAGCGTGATCAGCATTTTTCTGCTGGCCCTGTCCGTCGGCTATTGGGTGGGCGGCTGGGCGTCGGTCTGGCGGGCTGACGGGCGCGTCCTGGCGGTGCCGATCCTGCTGGCGGCCGGCGGGTTCGCGCTCATCCCCCTCATCGTGAAGCACGTGAACGGGTGTGTTTTCGACCTGGACATCGAGGACCGCTGGGGCGCGCTGCTCAGCGCGACGATCCTGTTTCTGCTGCCCAGCCTGCTGCTGGGCATGGTCTCGCCGTACTCGGTCCGGTTGGCCACCCGCGAGGTCGGACGGGCCGGCGCCAGCGCCGGGCTGCTCTATTCGATCAGCACGCTCGGTAGTTTCCTCGGGTGCATCCTGACCTCGTTCTACTTCGTCTTGTGGCTGAACGTGTCGACCATCCTGTGGTGCATGTCCGCTGTGCTCGTCGCGGCGGCCGTGGTATCCTATCTGTTGCCCCGAGCGTCCAAACGCGAGAAGGGGGTGAGGATCAAGCACTGATGCCCATGCGACACGCCATCGCGTTGCTACCGTTGGCGGCTGTTATCGTGGCTGCCGTCGTTTGGACCGCGCCGGGACGGGCCGAGGTGCTGGTTGAGACCGAGAGCCTCTACCACCACATCATCGTCGAGGCCGACGGGTCCGTCCGCCGGTTGCTGTTCCGCCGCCGGGGGGTCGATCATAGCGAGTCCGCCGTGGACCTGTCCGCGCCGGTCCGGCCCCAAATGCGATACACCGAGCTGATGTTCAGCGGGCTACTGTTCTGCGAGGACCCGAAGGATATCCTCGTGCTCGGGCTGGGCGGCGGTATCCTCAGCCGCATGTTCGCGCACTACCATCCCCAGGCCAACGTCGTCACCGTCGAGCTGGACCGGAAGGTCTTCGAGGTGGCCAAGAAGCACTTCGGCTTCGAGCAGACCGAGCGATGCCAGGTCGTCCTCCGCGACGGCCGCGTCTACATCAAACGCGCCCTGAGCAAGTCCGAGCCCCGCTTCGACCTGATCCTCCTCGACGCGTACCGCGGCGGATTCATCCCCTACCACCTCACGACCAAGGAGTTCTTTGACGAGTGCAAGCAGTTGCTCAAGCCCGGCGGCGTGGTCGTCAGCAACATGCGGACCGACTTCGAGACCTACGATTACCAGCGCCGGACGATGGACAGCGTCTTCGAGACGTGCAACGCGTTCTCGGGTGGCGGCAACACCGTCGTGTGCGGACTGCCGGTCAAGACAAAGGTATCCACGACCGACCTGACGAGGCGCGCCCGCGCCCTCCAGGCCAGACACGAGTTCGAGTTCGACCTGCTCGGCGTGGTCAACGCTCGTCGGCGCGGACCCGACTACGAGCGCCGGGGCCCGATCTTCACCGACGACTACGCCCCCGCCAACATCCTGCGGCGGCGGTAGGGTGCGTGGCACCCGCTCGGATTCGGGCGTATCTCGAATCTGGTCGCGTGCGCCCGGGGCGGGTCCCGAAATGTGGTGCGATGACCCGAGCCGCGACGTTTGCATCGCGCGGAGGCCGGCCCCGCGCGGGATGAATCCCGTGGGTCGGGCAGCGGCGTGGGTCTTGTCGGCCGGCGTGCGGGTTGATATGCTCCCAGGGTGAGCTTGGGTACCGCGATGGAAGGTGTTGGTCCATGGACAGCGAAACCGCAAGTCAAGAGGACACAACGTCGGCTGAGACGAAGCCGGACATCTGGGAGGGCGTGCCGCCGGGGTGCGGGAGTCCGAGGCCTTGGTGGCCGCTGTGGCTCGGACTGATCGGCTTCGTGGTGTGGGTCGGGCTGCTGCTGGTCCTGCTCGTGATTCGCCTTCGCACCTCGGTGGTGTAGGGGCAGGCCGCGGCAGACGTCGATGCAGATCGCCAGGCCGAACGCGCGACCGTCGGTGCCTCCCTTGTCCAACCAAGACGTCCTGGGCGCCCATGACTGATTCGAACACCCCTCACGACACCGATCCGGTTTGGCAACGGAACCTCGGTGCCCTTCGCACCGTGGACGCCGACCTGGCCGACCGGCTGGCGTCCGTGCCGCTGCCGGCCGAGGCCGTCCCCGCCACGGGTCGGGACGGTTCGCCCACCTTCAAGCTCCGCACCCCCGACGGGGAGCGGTGGCTGGGCCATACCTCCATGCCCACGGTCAGCGGACCGGCGCTGCTGACGAATTTCGATCCGGGCGAGGGCAACGTCTTGCTGGCGGGGATCGGGCAGGGCATCGAGGCCCGTCTACTGGCCGAACGCCTCGGATCGGACCGCGCGGTCTTCGTGCTGGAGCGCGAGCCGGCGATGTTGGCGCTGGCGTTGCGCGTGCACGATGTGTCTCGCGTCCTGGAGGAAGGACGCTTAGTACTCATCGTCGGCGACGACGTTGGCGAGGCGCTCGTCCGGTTCCTGGTCGACCACGAAGGCTACCTGACGCCCGAACGGATGGTGGGTTGGCCCTGGCTGGATCAGGCCCAGACCGACGAGGCCAGCCTGATGGTGCAGCGATCGGGGGGCGAGGTCGCGCGGCGGCGTTCGGCCGCCATGGCGGACCGGGTGGGCAAGCTGCAAGAGATCTACGCCGACCGCCGGCCTCTGCCCGACAGCCCCCGTACGCTGGTGATCTGCCCGTTGGTCGAGCCGAGGAGCTGCCGCCTGGCCCGGGACATCCTGACCGGCCTGGGCGAGCTGGATTGGCCCGCCGACGCGTGGCTGGGCGACTCGCCGCGGTCGGCCCATCCGCTGGCGTTGGCCCGCCGGATCGTCGAGTTCCGTCCGGACGTGGTTGTCTTGATCGACACGGTGCGGGCGGGGTTCGGTCAGGTCTTGCCGGCGTCGATGCCGGTGGCCAGTTGGATCACGCCGTGGGTGCGGTTCGGCCCGACACTGGCCGACGGGGTCGGTCCGGACGACGAAGCCTTCGCCATGACCGGCGCGGTGATGGGGCGTTTGGCGGACGCGGGTCTCGACCGGGCCCGGGCGCGCTGGCTGCCCCCGAGCGTGCCGGCGCTGCCTGCCGGGCTCGACGACCGGGATCGGGCGGCCGAGCACGATGTCGTCGCCGTCGTGGACGCCTCGCCGCTGTCGCCCGACGCCCATGCGCTGACGCTCGAGAGCCACCAGGCCGTCTGGAAGATCGCGCGACGGTGGATCGAGGAGCACGTCGAGAGCTACACCGATGACCAGATCGAGCGGGTTCTCCAACAGGCGGAGTCCGCCTCCGGCGCGCGGTTCGGTGATGCGTCGTCTCGCGAGGCGTTCGGCGACCGCATCAACACCGTGTTGGGCCAGACGCTTGTCCGGCAGGCGGTCCTCGAGGCCGTCCAACGCGCCGGCGTGAACCTGGCGGTGTGGGGACAAGGCTGGCAGGATCATCCCTCGCTGGGGTCGGTGTGGCAGGGACCGGTACCCGCCGGTGACCGCTCGGCGATCTACGCATCCGCGAAGGTGGTGTTGCACATCGACGTCACGGGCAACGTGACGGCCGAGCTGCTGACCATGGCCGCCGCCGGCGCGGCGGTGGTGGTCCGGGCGCACCCGAGTGATTCGGGCGCTGACGGCCTGGCGGCGTTGCTCGGGCCGGGCCAGGAACTGCTGACCTTCAAACGCCACAGCGAGTTGATCGGACACCTCAAGCACCTATTGGGCGACGCGTCGGCGCGGTGCGCCCTGGCCGATCGGGCACGGGCCGCCGTGGCCGAACGACACACCATGGCCCATCGACTTGAAACACTACGATCGGTGATCGCCCAGGCGGCGCCAGACGCACGCTAGTCGTAAGCGGCTTGGTACAGGGCGAGCAGGTCGTCGGTGGCGCAGGGGCGGGGGTTCAGCTGGTGGCAGACGTCTTCGTGGGCCTTGTCGGCCAGACGCGGCAAGTCGTTGCGTGACACGCCCGCGTCGGACAGCGACGTCGGCAGACCGCTGTCCGCAACAAGCTGTTTGATCGCGGCGGCGAATGCGTCGATGGCGTCCTCGGAGGGGGCTTGTTCGGGACGCGTTACGCCGAAGAAATGCGCGGCCCGAACGTAGGCGTCTCGCGCCGCGTTACGGTTGAACCGAACCACATGCGGTAAGACCAACGCGTTGGCCAGGCCATGGTGCATGTCCAGCTCCGCGCTCAGCGGATGGGCCAGCGAGTGGGCGACGCCGAGACCCTTCTGAAACGCGATGCCCCCCATCATCGAGGCCATCAGCATGTTGTGACGCGCGGACAGGTCGGTCCCGTCGGCCACGGCTTGACGAAGATTCCGACCCACCAGCGCGATGCCCTGTAACCCGATCGCGTCGCAGACGGGATGGTAGCCGCGGGCCGCGACGGCCTCGAGATTGTGGCTGAGCGCGTCCATGCCCGTGGCGGCCGTCAGGTGCGGTGGCAGCGAGACGGTCAGCTCGGGATCGCAGATGGTTACGTTAGGGATCAGGTACGGGCTGAAGATGACGACCTTGCGACCGACCTCGCCGATGGTGATGACGGCGCTGCGTCCGACCTCGCTGCCCGTGCCGGCCGTCGTGGGCACGGCGATCATGGGGGGCATCTCGCTGCGGATCCGCGAGGCCCCGTCTTGGGCGTCGTCGTACTCGATGAGGGGTTCGGCGTGCGTGCTTCGGAGTCGAATGCACTTGCCGACGTCGATAGCGCTGCCGCCGCCGACGGCCACCACGATGTCGCACGCGTCGTACCTCAGGGCAGCGGTTCCCGACTCGACGTTTTCGTCCGTCGGGTTCGGCCGAACGCCGTCGAAGACCACGTACGAGACCCGCGCGGCCTCCAGCGTCTCGCTGACGCGCTCGAACGCGGCCGTCTTGCGGAGCCCCGCGTCGGTGACGACGAGCGGCCGAGACGTGCCGAGCTCGGTGATTCGTTGACCGAGACGAGCCAACGCGCCGACGCCGAAGTCAATCGTCGTGGGGAACGAGAACGTGCTTAGCGGCGGAACGCTCATGGGGCCCTGCCTTTCATGGGATGATCCGCACACGTCGGCCTTCGAGCCGCAGGCGGTCCTGCCCGAACAGATCGATGGCCTCGGGGTAGATCTCGCGCTCGGCGGCCTGGACCCGCTCGGCCAGTGTGTCGGGCGTGTCGTCCGGTTCAACCTCGACGGCGCGTTGGAGGATGATCGGA
>CAYOGX010000102.1:0-9412 GCA_964403235.1 uncultured Planctomycetales bacterium
CTGCCGGGCCGGTCAACAGCAATACCGCGATGATGGCCGGAGTTGAATGGTGGAACGTCGTCATGGCCTCCTCACGCCGGGGCCTTTCGTCGCTCTCGAACTGCCGCGGGTACCATCAGGCCGAAGGTCAACTGGCCTACGTAGATCGTTAGTAGGATCGGCACGCCCTGCCCACCCAAGACGAACGACGGGACCAGCCGCGCCGTCACCACGACGAGCCAGCCGACGGCCAACAGGATGATCCAGCCGAAACGCCGACTTCGCGACCCGGCTAGCCATAACCCAATGGCGCCCAATATTATTGCGGCGCTGATGGCGACCAGGACACCCCACCAAGCCAACAGTTCGGGATGGTCCGATCGGCACGGCCCGCACGCGGCCAACGTGGCATACGTGCCGGCCTCCAACATCAGGAAGAGGACCAGCCCTGCGCGAAAGTCCGTCGGCATCGCAGAGGCCGTCAACGGCACCGGCATTGCCGGCGTCGGCGACGGATCCGACATCCCACGCTGCGGCCGCGGCGTCGTGGAAGAACGTGATCGTTTTGGCTGTTTGCGACGGGCCATGATCGTTCTCGTCTCACGGTCGGCAGCGGCCGTCCCACGTCACGCTACGAAGGAAACGGCACGCCCAGCCGTTGGCCCAGAGCGGTTAACAGTTCGTCCGTCTCCGGCGCGATCGGGCAACCCGTCCGCAAGCGCTCTTGCTTGGTGCGGAGCTCGGGCTCGCCGGGGATCAGCACCTCGCTGAAGCCCGGGGCGGGCGGGATGGCCTTGAGCTCGCCGAACATCTCGTCGATCCGCCGCCGGAACGCGTCCAGCGGCAAGAAGGCCTCAATGTCCACGGCCTGAACGTAGTGGCCCAGCGCCGAGGTGTTCTCCCAGTCGTCGAACTTGCGAATGATATGCGGGCCGTACGGCATGCCCGTCAGCAGCGCGCACGTCGATTCGATCATGACGGCGATGCCGTAGCCCTTGGACCCCGCCATCGGGACGGCCGAATACGTCTTGATGATCGCATCGTCCGCGGCGGGCTTGGTCAGGACGTTGCCGTCGGCGTCGACTGCCCAGTCGGGCGGGATCTGCTTGCCCGCGTGGCCGGCGGCGCGGATCTTGCCGAACGCCACCTGGCTGGTGGCCATGTCGGCGCAGTAACCGGGCGTCTCGAAGCCAGCGGGTGCGGCGAAGCAGATCGGGGCCGTCCCGAAAAACTTCTGCCTGCCCCCGAACGGCACGACGTCGCTCTCACCGTGGCTCCACAGCATGCCGATGCAGCCCTGGCTGGCGGCGTATTGGGCGTAGTAGGCGGCCGCGCCGAAGTGGTTCGAGTTGCGGACCGCCACCGCCCCAATGCCGCATTCCTTGGCCAACTCGACCGCCCGCCGCGTCGCCTCCCAGGTGGCCACCTGACCGAGCCCGCAGTCGCCGTCGACGACACCCAACGCGGCCCGCTTCTTCATGAACGTGACATTCGGTTTCGGCGTGAACAGGCCGCGCTCCAGCCGCTTGCAGTAGTTGTCGCACAGGAACACGCCGTGCGTGTCGACCCCGCGAAGGTTCGACTCGACCAGCGTCTCGGCCGTGATCTCGGCGTGGGGCTTGGGACAGCCGACCTTCTCAAGCACGCCGGCCGCAAACGCCCGCAGCTTCTCGGCCGGTACCCTCTTCACGTCGTTGTCGGGCATGTCGAGGTTGCCTCCGGAGGTCCGGCCGTGAGGACCCGTGGTTTAGCTCGGCCGTGTGGTCTGCGCGGCGGACGCTACAAGTCGGCGCTGATGCCCGAGATACACCCGTCCAGACCCGGGCACAGGGCGACGTCGTTTCGGCGGATCGCGTCGGCGAGCATCATGCTCTTGACGGCGTCGGCGAAGTTGGCGCCGGGCTGCCGCCGCGTCTTGACCGCGTCGATAAAGGCGCGGGCCTGCTGGTAGAACCCGAACGTCATCTTGCTGTCGTCGGTGTCCGACACGAAATCGCCGATCGACCGCCGGCGTCGGCCCTTGGCGTCGACCTCGTCCATCTCCACCTGCGGCTCAACATAAGCCGAATAGCCGGGCGCGTGCACCTCGAACTTGTGGATCCGCCCACCCGTGTTCCAGTTGCTCTGCAACACGCCGACGCAGCCGGTGTCGAACAGGACCACGGCGTTCCACGCGTTGGGCACCAAGTCGTTGAATCGCCTGACCGCCGCCGCGACGTGCAAGACCTCGCCGCCGGCCAACCACCGAAGCGCGTCGACCGCGTGGATCACATCGCACCCGATGACGTCGACGGCCCCGTCGAAATAGATGGCCGACGTGCTCTTGTAGAACGTCGCGTTGACCTGTTGAATAGTGCCGTGTTTGGCGGCCGCCTTGCGGGCGTCGGTCAGCATCGGTGCGTACCGCCGGTTGAACCCTACCATCGTGACGCACTTGCTCGCGAACGCCAGCCGGGCCATGCTGGCCGTCTGAAACGTCGTCACCGCGGGCGGCTTCTCGATGAACACGTCGAGCTTGCGACCCAGACAGTCGATGACGATGTCGTACAGGTGGTGCGGGGGCATGAGCACGTAGACGGCCTGGCACGCCACGTCGTCGAGCATCTGGCGGTAGTTGTGGTAGTGCTTGGGGATGCCAAACCGCTCGGCCGTTTGGACCCGCTTTTCCTCGACCAGGTCGCAGAGGGCCACCATTGTGACGTCGTCGAAATCGGCCAGACTTGGGTAGTGCACGCCGTTGGCCATGCCGCCCGCGCCGATCAGGGCGACGCGGACCTTGCTCGAACGTTTCGGGGTCTTGCGCTTGCCCGCCCGCGCCTTGACCTTCTTCGCCACCGCACCGTCCTCCACGAAGTAAGGCCCGCCGTACGGGCCCTACGGCCCTGCGGCCACCCTAGCACCCTGTCACGGGCCGGTCATTGTGACACCGCGTGCGGATCGATGCAACCTGTCGGCCGGGTTGCGGGTCGTGCACAAGGACGTCCTAGAGGCCGGGACAGAGCGCATCTTGATTTCAGTGCCAAAGGGTGGTCAAGCAAAGCCGAGGGAGGAGGCTGCGTTTGGCCGTGAGGCCGCCCGCACTCTTGGTAACATGGCCAAGGTCCGACCCTTGCGGGTCGTGCCGTGACCATGCCACACGAACGCAATGATTCCTTTGGATGTCCCGGGCGGCGGGGGATTGCGAAGCGGCATTTGCGGTTTGGGGCTGATCGCGGTATATGTGGTCCGATCGGCGGAGCGGTCGCGGCGGCTTCGGTCGGTCCGCGACGAGAGGCCGGTTTGCGTATTCAAGAACAAGGAGGTTGCCTGCCCAGAATTTTTCGTCAGGGGAGGTTAAATGTCGCATGGAAATTGCGTTGGACACCGGGGGGACTTGTGGTAGACTTGTGCGTTACCGTAGTGCGGTCCACTACTTGGGGCATTGGTGTCCCGCACGGCCACGGCGGCGCGGAGGCGTCGCTCCTCGGGCATAGGAGGCCCTGATTGTATGCACCTGAAACGACTAACCCTGACCGGCTTCAAGAGCTTCGCCGAGAAAACCGACTTCGACTTCCACGAGGGGATCACGTGCATTGTCGGGCCCAACGGGTGCGGCAAGAGCAACGTCGTGGACGCGTTCAAGTGGGTGCTCGGGGAGCAGTCGGCCAAGAGCCTTCGGGGCCGACAGATGCTCGACGTGATCTTCACCGGGTCGAGCGGCCGGCACAGCAGCGGCATGGCCCAGGTGGACCTGGTCTTCGATAACAGCAACGGCGTCCTGCCGATCGAACAAACGGAGGTGACCGTCTCGCGTCGGCTGTACCGTAGCGGCGACAGCGAGTACCTGCTCAACAAACAGGCGACCCGCCTGAAGGACATCCGCGAACTGTTCATGGACACGGGGGTCGGCTCACACGCCTACAGCATCATCGAACAGGGCAAGGTCGACATCCTCTTGCAGGCCAGCCCGATGGAACGACGGGTGATCTTCGAGGAGGCGGCCGGCATCAGCAAGTACAAGGCCCGCCGCAAGGAGGCCGTCCGACGGCTCGAACGCGTCGAGCATAACCTCCTGCGGGTCCAGGACATCATCGACGAGGTCCAGAAGCGGCTCCGCTCGATCAAGTATCAGGCGGGCAAGGCCCGGAACTTCCAGGCCTACAGCGAACGGCTCCGCGAACTGCGGGCCAGCTTCAGCCTGGCGGAGTACCACCGGCTCAGCGAGCACTGCGACGAGTTCGATCGGCGTTTGGCGGGCGAGACCGACGCGGCCGCCGGGCTCCGGAGCGACATCGGGCGGTGCGAGGCGCGGATGACCTCGCTCGACGCCAAAACCATGCACTTCGACCAGCAGATCAGCCAGCTCGACAACGAACTGCTGACGGTCCAGTCGCAGATGACGGGCAGCAAGGAGCGGATCGACCAGTTCCGTCAACGGATGGCGGAGTCCGAGTCGAACCTGCATCGGTCCCGGACACGGTGCGTGGCCGAGCAACGCCGCCTCCAGGCGCTGGCCGATCGGATCGAGGCGGCAGAACGAAACGCCCAGGTCCTGCAACACCGTGCGGCCGAACAGGCCCGACTCATCGAAGCGCTCATGGTCGACGACCAGCAGCGGAGCCGCGAGCTGACCGAGCTGCAAGCGAGGCTGGAGGACGAGAAGGCGGGCATCCTCGACCTGCTCCGCCGGACGGCCCAGTTGCGGAACGAGATCCAGGGCCTGGACCTGCATCGGGAGAACCTCCTGGATCAGAAGGGCCGGCTGAGCGCCCGCGATGCCGAGATCCGTCTTCAGATGGAAGACCTCCTGACGCGCAAGACCCAGCTTACGACCCGCGCGAACGAGATCACCGAGCTGATCCAGACCGAGCGAGAACGCCTCGAGCAGAAGAAGCGGGCGGCCGCCGCGCTCGATGAGGCCCGGAGCCGGCTAAACCAGGAACTGACCGAGGCCAAGGAACACCGCAGCGGGCTGCGGAGCCAATACGAGCTGCTGTGCGATTACGATCGGCGATACGAGGGCGTCAGCGCCGGAGTCCGGGCCGTCCTGATGCGACGCCAGACCGACCCGGACGGGCGGGCGTTTGGCTACGTCGAGGGCCTGGTGGCCGAGCTGGTCGAGGCCGACGTGATCCACGCCGCCATCATCGAATCGGCCCTGGGCGACCTGGAGCAGTATCTGGTGGTGAACGATTCGGCCGCCATGTTCGCCGAGGCTGACGCGATCGCCGAGCTGGACGGGTGCGTGCGGACGATCTGCCTGGACCGCCTGGGGCCGTTCATCGACGGGCGCGATTTCTCGAGCATGCCGGGCTACGTGGGCAACGCGGCCGACATGGTCCGATGTGAGGAACGATACGAGTACCTGGTTCGACACCTGCTGGGCAAGACCATCGTCGTCCAAACGCTGGTCGACGCGCTTCGTCTGGCGGAGCTGAACTACGGTAGCTACCGGTTCGTTGCCCTGACGGGCCAGCTCATCGAGCCCGACGGTCGGGTCATCTTGGGGTCGTCGTCGACCTCGGTGGGGTTGATCTCCCGCAAGAGCCAGATCCGCGAGCTGGCCGACCAGCTCGAACGGGCCGACGAGCGTATCGCCCTGTTGGACGACCGGACGGTACGTACGTCCGCCGAGGCCGAGCACCTCGAGACGATCCAGCATGAGCTGCGGACGGCCATCCACGAGGCCACCATCGAGCAAACCGAGAACAACGGCAACCTGCAACAAATCCAGGAGGACATCCGTCGGCTGACGGAGGAACAGCCGCTGATCGCCGGGGAGGTCGAGGCGATCGAGGGGCAGGTGGCGCAAGCGTTGGAGCGGAGTTCGGCCACGCGGCGTCGGCTGACCGAACTGGAGGCCGTCAACGCCGAACGCGAGCGGTCGATCGAGCAGCTCAAGGTGCAGATCGACCGGGCGGTGTCCGATCGGCAACGGTTGCGCGAACGGCTGACCGAGACGCAGGTCGAAGCGGGTCGACTCACCGAGCAGCGCACGAACCTCAACGAGCACCTGACGGAGCTGCGTCAGGAGCGCGAGCGTGGCGAGGAGACGCTGGCGACGGCGATCCACGAGGTCGCCGACACCGAGTCCCGCATCGGGTCGGCGGAACGGGCGGTCCTCAAGGCCGAGGTCGTCTTGGCCCGACTGTATCTCGACAAGGAACGGGCCCACCGCCAGTCGCTCCAATGCCGGCGCGAGCGCGAGATGACGCGCGTGGAGAGCGAACAGGTCATTCAGCAACTCAGGACCGATCGGCAGAAGCTCGAGGAGGTCGAGGAGCGAGTCAACGAGTGGCGGTTGAAGCTGCAAGAGGTCCGCGTCCGCCGCGAGGAGCTCATCGGACGGGTCCGAGACGACCTCGACATCGACCTGGCCGAGCAGTACCGGACCTACAAGCCCACCGAACTGGACTTCTCAGCCGTCGAGTCGGAGATCACCGAGCTTCGCGGCAAGATCGAGCGGCTGGGCAACGTCAACCTCGACGCCATCGCCGAACAAGAGGAGCTGGAGCAGCGCGACGGGTTCCTGACGGGCCAGCGGGACGACCTGGTCGAATCGAAGAAGAAGCTCGAGTCGCTGATCCAACGGCTGAACCGCGAGTCGCGCGAGCGGTTCCTGACGAATTTCGAGGACATCCGCAAGCACTTCCAGGAGTTGTTCCGCAAGATGTTCGGCGGCGGCCGTGCGGACATCATCCTGGAGGACCCCAACGACGTGTTGGAGTGCGGTATCGAGATCGTCGTGAAGCCGCCGGGCAAGGAGCTCCAGAGCATCTCGTTGCTGTCGGGCGGCGAGAAGACGATGACGGCGGTGGCGCTGGTGCTGGGCATTTTCAAGAGCCGGCCCAGCCCGTTCGCGGTTCTCGACGAGGTGGACGCGGCGCTGGACGAGTCGAACATCGACCGGTTCACGGGAGTGGTACACGAGTTCCTGGAGCATTCGCAGTTCGTGATCATCACGCACTCGAAGCGGACGATGAACGTGAGCGACGTGCTGTATGGGGTAACGATGCAGGAGCCGGGCGTGTCGAAGCGCGTGGCAGTGAGGTTCGAGAGCGAAGTGGACCGGACCCCCGCCGTCGCGTAAGATGACCCCGGTCCAAACGCGAGTACGACGGGCAGAAGGGGTAGATCATGTATAGACGTGTGTTGTTGGCGGCGACGGCGCTTCCGCTGCTGGCCCAGGCAGGTTGCACCCAGGAGGACGCCGTGGGTCTGGTTCTGGTGGTCGTGCAGGCGGTCCTGGCCAGCCTGATTCCCACATTGGTCAACACGCTGGTGGGCGGCACCGGCATGGCCCTGATGATCTAGAAGCGGTTCGGCTCGATCCGGCGGGACCGGTGGTCCGAACAGGGCGCCGGATCGGTGTCGAGCGCGTGTGGAGTGTTTCTCGACGCGCGCCCGCGTGTGATTCGCCGAGTATTCTGCCAACGAAAACGGCCGGCCCAGCCGGCCCTACGGGCACACGTGGGGGGTATGTCCGGTCTCATGGGGGTGACACCGGGCGATTTGTATCTCCGTGCCGCGCGGACGGGCCAACGGGAACAGGACCATGTCCGATGTGACGGTCAAGCAGGTCGAGATGATCCCGGTGGACGTCCCGCTCCGCAAGGAGCCCGCGCGGAACATGGTCCGTGAGATCCCGCACTGGACGTTGTTCGAGATCTGGAAGGTCACGCTGGCCTGCGGTGTGGTGGGCGTCGGCGAGACGATGCGTTATTACACCTGGGGCGTCAGCACACAAGACGACGCCAAGCGGGCCATCGATCGCAGCGCCGCCGAGACGATGTGGGACGATTCGCTCGGCGCGGGTTTGCAGATGGCGCTGTTTGACGCGGTCGGGCGGGCCAACGACGTGCCGGTGCACCGGCTGCTGGGGCACCAGGTTCGCGAGCGGGCATTCGTCAGTTGGTGGGATATCGACATGCCCGCCGAGGACTGGATCGCCGAGTGCCGCGACGCCGTGGCCGCAGGCTACACCGATTTCAAGACCAAGGCCCGTCCGTGGTTCTGCCTGCGTCGGCAGGTCAGGGAGTTATGCGCGACGCTGCCGGATCACTTCAAGCTGGACCTGGATTTCAACGGCCTGCTGATCGACGCGGCCCACGCCAAACGGTTGCTGGTTGAGATCGAGCAGTACGACCACGTGGCCATGTACGAAACGCCCATGCCCCAGCACGACGTCGAGGCCGGCCGGCACGTCCGACAGGCCACCCGCGTGCCGATCGCCCATCACTTCGGCTCGCCGCCGATCATGACCGCGCTGCGCGAGGACGTGTGCGACGGGTTCGTCATCGGCGGTGGGGCCAGTCGGGTGCAGACCAACGGGACGATCGCGGCGGCGGCCAACAAGCCGTTCTTCCTACAGATCGTCGGCACGGGACTGACGGCGGCTATGTCGTTGCACCACGCCGCGGTCCTGTCGCACGCCCGTTGGCCCGCGGTGACCTGCAACACCTTGTACGAGCACCAGCTCCTAGCCGAGCCCTTCGTCGTCGAGAACGGTACGGTCGCCATTCCCGACACGCCCGGCCTAGGCGTCGAGGTGGATTGGGACGCGGTCGAGCGGTTTCGCCTGGCCGAGACGCCGGAGCGACCGTACCCGCATCCCGCCCTGTTGCTGGCGATCCGCTACCCGACGGGCGCGACGGTGTACTACGCGCACTGTCGGCAGTACTGGGAGGATTTCGAGAACGGCCGTCTGCCGAGCTTCGTGCCGGGCGTGCACCTCGAACACGTCGAGAACGACGGCAGCAAGACGTGGGCCGATCTACAACGCCGCGTCCAGCAAGGCGGCGTGCACACGTCCGAACCACTCCTATGACCAGTCCAAGGCGCGACCGCAAGGGAGCGGTCACCGGGTAGGGCCGGCTGCATTGCGAGAGGACGCTGGGCGTCAGTTCCCCTCCGGCCGCCAGCCGAGCATCCGCTCGGCCTTGCGCAGGCTCATCCACTGTTGTTTGAGGTCCGTGGCGATGAAGACGGCGTCGAAGCCCTTGTGCTCGCACGCGAGGGCGGCCAGGAACGCCCGACGTAGGTCGTTCGGGGCGGTGCAGCACTGTTCCGGACTGACCCGGGCCCATTGTGATTCGTTCCTCGGCCCGTACAAGCGGAGCGAGATGAAGGAGAGGTCCGGACAGCGTTGGGTGAATCCCTCGGCGATCGTCTCGCTCAGGCGCTTGGTTAGACCGTAGTCGGTGACAGAATCCGGCGGACGCGTCTGTTCGTCGCCGTACTGACCGAGCTCACAATCGTACACGCTCATGCTGCTGGCGTAGACGACCTTTCGAACGCCGCTGGCCACAGCAGCGGCCAACAGGACGTGCATGCCCTTGACGTTCACGTCGTACATCGCTTGGACGCTGTGGACGTCGCCCATCGTCAGGTGCACGACGGCGTCCATACCGGCGACGGCGCGGGCGATGGCGGCTTCGTCCAGCAGGTCGCCCTG
>CAYOGX010000103.1:0-9376 GCA_964403235.1 uncultured Planctomycetales bacterium
TCGGTATCAGGATGGCCTCGTGATCACCGAGCCCGACCCGCTGGTCGACTACGTTCTGTCGATCCCGGGCGCAGCGGACGCGTTCACGGGCGAGACCCTCTCAAGGCTCCGGGCGGCCATCGGCCAGAGGATCGCCACCACGGGCTCGTTCCACGTGACAAGGCGCACGGGGCTGTTTACGGCGGACCGGCCGGAATCGGTGTAGGTTCGGGTCCGCAGACGACACCCGCGACGAACCGAGGTGTCGCTAGATCAAGCGAGGACGACTTGAAGATGAAGACGTTTGATGAACCATGCCGTTTCGCGTGCTGGGCGCTCGCAGTAGCCACCTTGGTGTCCTGGCCGTGGGTGGCTGCCGCGGGGGAGACAACCATGCCCGACGTCCCGGCAGCAGATCTGGTGAAGCTGAAACCGGGTGACTTCCGCGACGACGAACTGGCCGTGCCCTTCTACCTGGCCCACTTCCATCGGCTGGCCAACAGCATCGAGGAAACCGGCCCGAATCGCGGGTTCATCACGCTGCCCGTCTGGCGGCCGAAGCGGCACAACAAGCCCTACAACGCCCGCGTCCTCGAGAACCACGTGGCCTTGGCGTACTTCTATTGCACGGATCGGGCGTGGAACCCGTACCATCGACACCCGGCCGTTCGGCAGAGGCTGGAGGCGCTGCTCGACTTCTGGTGCCGCGCCCAGAACGAGAACGGCTGGTTCAGCGAGTACCGCCCGAAGGGGTGGAACCTGCCCGCGACGGGGTTCGCCACGATGTTCATGGGTGAGACGCTTCGGCTGCTGCATGGCGGCCCGCCGATCGACCGCGGGATCCACGATCGCGTCATCGCCGCACACAAGCGGGCCATCCACGCCCTGTTGACCGATCAGGCCCTGTTCGACGCCGGCAAGCGCTGCTCGAACCAGTACAGCGGGCTATGGGGAGGGATGCTGGCGCACCTGGCGCTGTACCCGGACCCCAAGCTCGACGCCTTGATGCGAAAGCGCGTCGTCCAGAGCGTGCAGGCGCACCAGAGCCCGGTGGGTTACTGGTACGAAAAGGGCGGGTGCGATTGGGCCTACACGCTTCGCACGCACAACGGCAACCTGCTGATGGCCTGGCACTACGCGCGGGGCACGGACCTCGAGGGCCCGTTCATTGAGGCCGAGCGGCGCTGGGCGGCGTGGCTCGCCTACAACGCCGTGCGCGAGCCCGACGGGTCGGTCTGCCTGCTCAACCGCGCGATCGAGACGCGGACCCGCGGCACGTTTCGGCGCCGCCACAGTCCGCTGTCGGAGCGCGTGCCGCTGGCGCGGGCGTTCGTGCCAACGCGGTCTGAGGCCCGCGACGCCTTGGCGCGAAAGCGCAGGCAACTGGAACAGGATTGGCCCCGCGTCCCGGAACTGAAGCTGGGCGATCACCACGCCTACTCGCCGCACGTTCTGCTCAACCTGGGCCACCGGCGGTGGTATCCGACGAAGGCCCAGCGCGACGAGGCCGTCCGCCAGCTGCCGTGCGTGGCCCGCCAATCGTTCAACCACCAGCGGTGCGACGACGGGCTGCCTCAGATCTACACGTTCGTCCGCCGGCCGGCCTACTATGCGGCCTTCAACGCCGGCCGGAGTCTGTCCGGCCGGCAGCGTCTCGGTCTGGGGATGGTTTGGACGGAGCGAACTGGGGCGCTGCTCCAGAGTCAGACCGGCTCGCACGACGCCGCCTGGGGCACACGCGCAGTCGGCTCAAGGGACGTCTACGAGGCCGAGCTCACCGGCGCGACGTTCCAAGTGGCAGGCAAGACCATCCAGTCCAAGCCAGGCGCCTGCGACCTGAGTGAAGGCGAATTAGCCGTCACGTATCCGCTTCGGGAAAAGGGCCAGAAGGTACTCACCTTCGCCGACGACCATATCGCCGTGCGGATTAAACACGACGGCAAGTTCGTCGAATTGCTGCCGCTGCTCATACCCCACGGAGCGAACCTTCAGGTGGGTAAAGGTGCGGCTGCGCTCAGCGACGGCAGAGGCGCCCTGCAAGTCCGTTTCGACTCGAGCGGAACGGCCAAGACACAGGAATGCGACGTCGTTGTCGCTGGCAAGCGCGTGACGGTGTTGCATCTCGACGCGAAAGACGCGCTGGCCTATAAGATCAACCTGGCCCAAGGGCGGTCGTCGAGGTGACGTTGCCGATGAGCGGCGCAGTGTGCATGCCCAGCCGCGCCATGCTCATGACCAGCCGGGATGTGTTCCACTTGCGCGGCCAGGGGAAAACGGTCCTCCGGGAACACCTTATGCTGCCGAAGACCCTACGAAACGCCAGCTAGATGACCTTCGGCATGGGCAAGTAACCTAACGGCCCCGCCGCATGTGCCCGCTGCTTCACCGATGGCGCGAAGATCTTCTTCGGCGACATGTCCAACCACTTGCAGGTTCCCTCCACGATTTCGACCCGACCGGCCGCAATCGGTGTAGGTCGGGCACTGACCGGCCCTGCAACGACCGAGGGTGTTCCATAGCATGGGTCGCTCTAAGAGACACCCATCGAAGCATCAGGACCCTCCTCACGTTCTTGGCTTGAGGAACTGGACCGGCAGGCGGGGGCATCCTTTCTTGGGCTCCAGCAGGAAGTAGGCCTCGGCGCGCTTTCGGCCGCACGCCTTGCCGCGCCGAAGGTGCATGCCGTCGTGGACCCGCCACAGCTCGGCGGGGTCCTGGCTCACCATGCAGTCGACGGCCCTTTTCTTGATATCGAGGACCGGCTCGATGTCCAGATAGAGCTCGGGCCTGAAGCCTAGCGACTGGATGCCCGTGTAGACCTCGTAGAAGTAGAGGTTCCATCCGCCCTGCTTCTTGTAGCACAGCCAGGCGAGCGACCCAACCACGTGATGATTGGGGTGGGTGTCGAAGGGCCAGTGCGCCACGACGACGTCCGGTTTGACGCTGTCGAACCAGTCCGACACGGCCTCGATCGTGTTGGGCTCGGCCCACAGGGCCTCGTGGGCGTAGGGAAAGAACTTCGGCGCAGCGCCGAGGATCTTGCAGGCGGCGGTCGACTCGCGTCGGCGGACGGTGTCCTCGGGCACGCCGCCGATCTTGCGGTCGCCGCGAAACGTCGTCGCATACGCGCAGATGACCTCGTGGCCGGCCCGGGTGAGCGTGGCGATCAGGCCGCCCGCGCCGGTCTCCGGGTCGTCGCAGTGCGCGCCGAACACGACGACGCGCAGCTTCTTGCGCGCGGGTTCCTGCGCCGACGCGGATGAACAACACTGAAAGACAACCACACCCGGCACACAGAACAATAGCAACGAAGGCAGGACGGCTTTCATCGTCGGGGGCCTCCTCGTGGATGCCTCAAATCGGACGGACACACCTCGGTCGAGTCGATAGTAGTCCGGGCGCATAGCGGGCACAAGCCGACGGCAGCCGCCGAAAACCGCTCCTGGTGCGAGATTCCCATCTCGCATCTACTTCGAGCAAGAATCCTCTCCTGCAGCCCAAACCAGCGAAGCGCTCCCGCTGATACGAAGCTTGGGTCAAGACGTCCGCCGGGCTTCGAGTGCTACGGGAAGGGATTGCCGCAGGGGGTGGGTGCGAGAAAGGACTCTCGCACCAGCCCGGGAGAAAAGACTCCCGTCCCCTTTTTTTCACAGGCGGTCCAGCGCGCCGATGTCGTCGATTTGGGCTTGGGTGACGTCTTGGATGTGGCGGCGGAGTTCGGTTCGTTGGCCTTCGAGCTGGGGGCGAAAGGCGTCGAGGAGTTGGCTCTTGGTGTCTTGGGTGATCTTGGCGTAGTTGATCTTGCGCAGGGCCAGGGCGGCCAGCCTTGCGGGGATGGGGATGGCCTTGGTCGTCTTTTCGGCGTAGGCCCGCCCCCGCCAGACGAGCGCGCCCGTCAGGATTACACCCAGCGCCGCGCCGATGATCCAGCCGGCGGGTCCCGACATCAACCAGGCGGTCCCCGCGCCGCCGCAGAGCGTCCCACCGACGACGGCTAGCACCGTCGACGTGATCGCCGTCAGGCCCGTCATGCACAGATCATCAACGGGCACGGCCGGGGTGGGCACCGCGGCGGGCTCGGTCGCCGACAGGCGGATTCGCTCGGGAGTCCATTGGATGTGCTTCGATCGGAACCAGGGGCCCAGGACGTCGGTGATGCACTGGTTCACCTTGCCGGCCAGTTCGCCAGAACGGTCCCTCACGATTTGCTCGGCCAGGCGCTCGAGGGCAGGGGCCTGGTCTTCGATCTTGCGTTCCAGGTCGGCCAGTCGGCCACCGGTCTTGCGGAACTCGGTCAGCACCGGATCGATCAGGGCGACGAGCTCGCCGGATAGCGCCGCCGCCAGGTCGTCGAGAAACGCGTTGGCGATGCGCTGCACCTCGTTGAGGATCTCGTAGACCTTGGCGGGGCGTTCGGCCTCGATCTCGCGGATCGCTTTTTGGTGCAGCCCCTTGAGCACGGGCAGCAGCGCGATTCCCTCGCCGATCGCGCGTCTGGGGTTGGCCGCTGAGAGGATCTTGGCGGGCGCGATGTGCAGTTCGTCCGCGACGATCTCGCGAACAAACGGCCACGCGCTGCTGCCGCCCGTCAGGATGACGTACGAGACGTCAGCGAGGCGGATCCTGCCGTCCCCGATTCCGCGGACGATGACGTCGCGCACCCAGCCGAGCAAGTCGATAGGCTTGCCGCTCGCGAGATCGTCGTATGCTGACCCCAATACGGTCAGCTCGTCACGGAAGTCCGCACTTGGCGTATAGCTGCGGGCCCGTTGGGTGAATTGGTCCCACGTCGCGTCGGCCAATCTGCCGTAGGGCCTGAGGGCGTACCGAAACGCGACGCTGCGATCCCGCGCGAGCGTTTCGCTGAAGCGCTCCTTCATCTGGCGGCACTTGATCCAGTGGACGTAGTAGCTGTCGCCTTCCCGGGCCATGGCCTCGGCCGCGCCGGGGTTCTCGTCGCAGAACCACTGATAGAACAGGTCGTCGAACAACCGGCCGCCCAGGGTCGGGTCGCCCCAGGCCTGACGCACCTCGAGCCTCAGCACGTAGGCCACGTCGCACGTCCCGCCGCCGAAGTCGATCACCAGCAACCCGCCGCGTGCGTCCCTGACCGAAAACTCGTGGCGCGATAGATGGCCGACCAACGCGCCGATCGGTTCGGCGACCAGCTCCACGTCCCCGAACCCCGCCTCGCGCGCGACCTCGCCCAGCGTCCGGTCGTATCCGTCCAGCGCGGTCGCCGGCGTACCGATCAGAACGTTGAGCTCGCCCGGCTTCTTGCCCGCCGGCAGGACGCTCCGTCGGGTCAGGTCGTCGCTCAGGCATCGAAGAAAGGCCGCCGCGTCTTTGCGCGGGGTGTCGTCGTCGGACGCGATGTCCGGCTTGAAGTGCGAGGCCAGCCGCAGCGATGTCTTCTCGTTCGCCGTCGACATGCCCCATTCGTGCTCGGCCTGCTCACCGAAGGCGACGACGTTCTCCCGCCCGGCCTCGTCCCTTCGGTAGAGCACCATCGACCGGAGGCCTTCTCCGCCGAAATCGATGGGCGTCGCGCTGAGCACGCCGTCAGCCGCGAGCGCTAGAAACGAATTGGTCGTGCCGAAGTCCACGCCAAGGTGGTGTCGGGTCGTCGCCGGCATCACTTGTCCCTCTTCCGCGTGATTCTGCCCTTGACGACGACACGTTGCCCCTCGCGGACCGGTGGTTCCAGCTCGCGATACGGATCACCGGGGTCGATCAGACCGACGACGTCGTACGCATCCTGGAGCGATTCGGCGAACACGCCGTCCTGGCCGCCCGTCGCGAAGACGAGGCCGGCGTTCTCGCACTCCTGAAGGACCTCCTTGGCGATGTCGGAACGTTCCTCGACGGAGCCTGCCGACGACAGCTTCCGAAGCGACTCGAGGATGGGTGTGGACGAAATCGCCGGACCCGCCGGTGGGGTGCTCGAAACGGTCCGGCCTTGCTGAAGGACCAGAAGCAGCGTCATCAGATCGAGGTGGGCCGCGAGCCAATATGCGATCGCCGCGTGAACGCTTCGACGGCGTTGGGCCCGCGTCGTTCGCTTGACCGGTTTGGCCAACTGGAGCAGCACGATCAGCCCGACCGACAGCAGCAGAAGCTTCAGTCGGGCCCATCGTCCGACGGCGTGCATCCGTCCGGTGACGAGCTGCCACAGCCGCCCGACCGGATTGACCCAGCTCAGGACCTCGGCAGCGCCCACGCCCACGGCCAATATGCCGAGCATCCATTGGATGCCTCGTCGCAGCCGCTCATGATGCGTCAGATAGTTCACCAGCAAGACCGCCAGCGGCGGTCCGATCAGAGCACCCACCATCCGTCCCGTCTCGAGACCTTCGGGCCGGATCCTCAACAGGACACAGATCCACGCACCCAGCATCATCCCCAGCAGGGCCCCAATACCGGCGGCCAGCACGAGGATGCTCGTCCGGGCCTGCACGAACGGCTCGGGCGGCTCGAACCGCAGCGCCGCCGCCGACTGGCGTAGATCGAACGCAAGGACCTGAAGATCCGGCCGCTCGACGCCGCCCGCGCGAGCGGCCCGTCCGGCAAACCGCTCGCTCAGCAGCTCGTCGAGACAGCGACTGCGGCAGCGTTCCGCGGCGACGGCCAACGCGTCGGGGTCCGTGGGATCCGGCTGCTGCTCGAGCCCCTCTACGATGGCGTCGGTCTCAAGACGGACGAGCTGCTCGAGATCATCCCTCAGGGCCGGCCTGACGCGCCGGAGCGTGTCCCAGAACCCGGTCACCAATCGTCCCTGCCTTTCACACGCGTCAGGCGGATGGGCTGCCTCTGTGCCGCCATGCTGCCATCGTCCCACGCCCGTCCAACCTGGTAGTCCGTTTGCGGGTGCGGTTACTTCATTCTCCAGCCTCAAGGGGCGCACGTCCAGGACATTGCCGCCGGGTCATCTGGCCCCGTAAGGGTCGGCGGCGTCGCGGAGGCCGTCGCCCACGAAGTTGAAGCACAAGACCGTCACCACGATGAACATCACGGGCAGCAGCAGCCACGGATAGTATCGAACGGCCTGCATGTCCATGCAGTCCTGGAGCATCACGCCCCAACTGACCACCGGGTGTCGAAGACCGAGGCCCAGGAAGCTCAGCGACGTCTCGCCCAGGATCATGCCCGGGATGCTGAGCGTCAGCGCGACGATGATGTGGCTGGTGAAGCCGGGCAGGAGGTGTCGGAAGAGGATCCGCTTGTGGCTGGCGCCGATCAGCCGGGCGGCCATGGCGTAATCCTCTTCGCGGAGCGACAGGATCTTGCCCCGCACGACCCGGGCCAGCCGCGTCCAGCCGAGCATGCTCAGCACGATGGTGATGGCGAAGTAGATTCGCAGTGGCGGCCAGTCGATGGGCATGACGGCCGCCAGCGCCAGCCACATCGGCAGTTGCGGCAGCGAGTTGATGATCTCGATGCCACGCTGGATGACCGTGTCCGTCGCCCCGCCCACGTAGCCGGAGATACCCCCGATCGTCATGCCCAGGATGAAGATGAACGAGATGCCGATCAGACCCACCGACAGCGAGATCCGCGAGCCGTAGATCACGCGGCTCAGGATGTCCCGCCCGTACATGTCCGCGCCGAGCACGTAGAACGTAGGTGCCCCCGCGGTTCGCGCGTCTCTGGTTGTCTGGCGGTCGACGCCGAGGAAGTGCCGCCGCATCGGGATCAGGCCCCAGAGCTTGTACGGTTCGCCCTTGACGAAGAAGGACAGGCCGATGGGGTCGTCGACGTCTTCCATGTAGGTCTTGCGGAACGTGATCGGATCGACGTGGCACGTCATCGCATAGACGTGGAGCCCGCGGGAGACGCTGAATCGCACGAGTTGCGGCGGGCAGTAGGGATAGTCCAGATCCCGCCACTGCGAGGTGTAGGGCGCGAAGAACTCGGCGAAGGCGGCCACGAAGTACAGGAACGCCAGGACAAACAGGGCCACGACCGCGAGCCTGTGCCTGACGAACCCCAGGCGGATCAACTGCCACTGGGACAGGGCGGCCAATGAGGCCCTCGTGGTTTGGACCTCGCCGCTCATCGCGTGCCCCCCTTGAAACGGATTCGCGGGTCGAGCCACAGCAGCAACAGGTCGCTCACGAGGGTTCCGAACACGCCAAGAAGACTGAGGACCATCAGCATCGACCCGGCGAGGTACATGTCCTCGCTGAACAGCGCTGACAGCAGGAGCGGGCCGACCGTCGGTAGGGCGAGCACCATCGCGACGATGGCCCCGCCCGAGACCAACTGCGGGAACAGCCCGCCGATGCCGCTAACGAACGGGTTCAGCGCGATCCGCACCGGGTACTTGAACAGCAGCTTGACGGGCCGGACGCCCTTGGCCATCGCCGTGATCACGTAGGGTTTCTTCAGCTCGTCAAGCAGGTTCGCGCGCATCACGCGGATCATGCCGGCCGTCCCGCCCACGCCCAGCACGACCACCGGGATCCAGATGTGCTTGAGCAGGTCAACGACCTTGCCCCAGGTCCATTCGGGCTGGACGGCGTATTCGGCCGAGAACAGACCCGATACGCCCGAGACCGCCATCAGGACCAGGGCCAGCAGGAACGCCGGCACGCACATGCCGACGAAGCCCACGAACGTCAACACGTAGTCGCTGATCGAGTACTGCCGGACGGCCGAGTAGATGCCGATCGGGATCGCCACCGCCCACGTGAACAAGATCGTGCCCAGCGAGATGAGGAACGTCAGAAGGATGCGGTCGCCGACGATCTCGTTGACCTCCCGGCTCGACTCCATCGACCGGCCCATGTTACCCTGGAGCAGGCCGGCGTCGGCGGGATCGAACGAGCCGAACCAGTAGACGCCCATCCATCGAAGATAGGTCTTCCACACCGGCTCCTCGTAGCGGAAGAGCGTCTTGAGGTCTTCCAGTTGCTGCAGTTCGGCCTCGTCGCCCGATTCCTGCAACTGCATGATACGGGCCGACAGGTAGTCGCCCGGCGGCAACTGGATAATCGCGAAGACCACCACCGAGATGATCAGTAGCGTCGGGATCATGATCACCAACCGCCGCGCGATGTAGGGGTGCCGGACCGCCGCCAACAGCAGGCCGATCACCACGATGCCGCCCAGCAGGACCTTGACGATCGCGCCGACCACGTGACCCGCGGTGCGGCCGGCGCCGGTGACCTGCGTCGCGCCCGGTCGCGGGGTCACCTGCATGATGGACCGTTTGGTCTCGCGGATCGCGCCCGGCGAATCGTCGGGGTCTTCGAAGTAGTACGTCTCGATGCCCGCGTTGCCGGGGGTGAAGAAGATGTGCCCATAGAGCGCATTGTCGGGCACGTTGCGGAGACCCTTCTTGACGACGACCAGTTGGGGCGGGGGGCTGGTGATATTGATGGTCCAGAGGTTGTCG
>CAYOGX010000104.1:0-9364 GCA_964403235.1 uncultured Planctomycetales bacterium
TCCATGCTGATGATACGGATCGCGCGATCGACGAGCTTGGCGTTGGTCCGGGTGTCGACGTCGATCATCAGATTGCCATGGATCTTGCCGAGCTGCACCATCGACAGCGTGGTGATCATGTTGAGGACCATCTTGGTGGCGGTGCCGGCCTTGAGCCGCGTCGAGCCGGTGACGACTTCGGGTCCGGTCAGCACGCGGATGGAGACGTCGGCCTGATCCGGCACCTGATCGGCCGGCACGCAGGCGAAGAAGATCGTGGCAGCGCCGCGTTCCTTGGCCCGGGCCAGCGCGGTGTGGACGAACGGCGTCGTGCCGCCCGATGCGATGCCCATCACGACGTCGTCGGGGCCGACGCGTCGTTCGTCGATGACGTCCCTGGCTGCGTCGCGGTCGTCCTCGGCGCCCTCGACGGGTCGGCGGAGAGCATCGTCGCCCCCCGCGATGATGCCCTGGACCATCGACGGGTCGCTTAGAAACGTCGGAGGGCATTCGGCTGAATCCAGCACGCCGAGTCGTCCACTGGTGCCGGCCCCCACGTAGAACAGCCGGCCGCCGCGACGCAGGGCCGCCACGATACGCTCGGCCGCGTCGCAAATCTGCGGCTTGCACCGCGCGACGGCCTCGGCCACGAGCGCGTCTTCGGCGCTCATGACGTCGAAGGCCTCGGCGACAGACATCCGGTCGATCGTGGCCGAGGCCCGATTGCGTTGTTCGGTCAGCAGATGACCGCGGTCGGTCGTCGTCATGATCGATCCCACGTGAGCGCCGGCAGGTCAGGCCGGCGTGATGCGCCCCAATATAGTCGGTCGCGACGCGCCGGTCACCCGCGGCAAGTTCCCCGGGACGCCGTCCACGCACGCGGCGGCAAGCATGGCGAAACTGACGGCCTCCTTGGCCTGGTCGGCGATGCCGAACCGATCGATGGGAACGATCTCGACGTCGGGCAGGCGGTCAGTCAGCATCGCCATCATCGTTGCATTGCGTGCCCCGCCTCCGCAGACGATTACCTGGTCCACGGCGGGCCGACCGCGATGCTTCGGTAGGAATCGCCGATAGCCGTCGACGATGGTTTCGGCGGTCAGCGCCGTCGCCGTGGCGATCAGGGCGTCGGCGCGGGTGCTGACGTCCTCGGGCCTGACGGTCCGGTCGACGAATGTGGCCCCACATTGTTCGCGGCCGCAGCTCTTGGGCGGCCTGCGACGTAGGAACGGATGACGCAGCCATCGCTGCAACAGGCGGGCGTCGATGGTGCCGCGTGCGGCGCGTCTGCCGTGGCGATCGAACGATTGTCGTCCGCCTGTGGCGCGACGGACCAATTCGTCGATGACCATATTGCCGGGTCCCGTGTCGAAGGCGATCACGTCGTCCGGCGCGCCACCGGCGGGCAGGTAGGTCAGGTTCGCGATGCCGCCGATGTTCTGGACGACCCGCGACTGCCGCCGATCGCGAAGCAGCACGTGGTCGGTCCACGGCACGAGTGGGGCCCCCTGGCCGCCGAGCGCGACGTCGGCCTGGCGGAAATCGCTGACGACGCTGATTCCGGTTCGGGCGGCAATAACCGCCGCGTCACCGATCTGCAACGTCGAGCCGCGCCCTCCCCCGATTGGTGGTAGGTGACAGATCGTCTGACCGTGCGAACCGATCAGGTCGACGTCGGCTGCCCGACCGCTCATCGAGCGGATCAACTTAACCGCCGCTGCGGCGAACTCCTCGCCAACGGCTGCGTTGAGGGCGCACAACTCCTGGGTTGTGACGTCGGCCGGCGCCATCGCCGCCAGCAGCCGCGCTCGCAGACGCGCCGGGTAGGGGTGATGCCGGTGACCGATGACGTTGACCCGCATCGTCAGGCCGCGGCCGGCGATGTCCGTCAGCGCGGCGTCGATGCCGTCGCAACTGGTCCCGCTCATCAAGGCAATGATGCGGCGCGTCCGTCGGCCGGGCATGGTCGTCGTCCTTGTTAAGCCGGTAACCACAGGCATTGTGACCCACGCAGGTTCTCCAGACAACGCCCACGTCCGTGGGTCCCATGGGCAAGGCCCAACCCGTCAGGATTGGGCCTTGCCCGTGCGAAGGGTCGACATCATGCCGCCACGGGCAAGTTGCGACCCTGGCGGGTCGGAACTTGCCCATGCCGCCCTTCAGCGCTCACGTGACAGGGCCCGTGTGACATCGGCGTTAGTCTGCCAGGCGGCATTTGAGCTTGAGAGCTTCCTCTAATCGTCGCAGGTAATCGTCTCGAGGGATCTCGATGGCGCCGAACTGCTGGAGGTGGGGCGTGGCAAACTGCACGTCCAGCAGGACATATCCCCGGTCCCGCATGCGGTCGACCAGGTGAACCAGGGCGACCTTGCTGGCGTCGGCGACGTGGTGGAACATCGACTCGCCGAAGAACGCGCCGCCCAATGCCACCCCATACAGTCCGCCGACCAGCCGGTCCTCCTGCCAGGCCTCGACGCTGTGCGCGAAGTCCAGGCGATGCAGCAGGCAGTACGCTTCGATGATGTCGTGGTTGATCCACGTGCCCTCATCGCGCTGGGCGCAGGCGTGGATGACGGCGTCGAAATCGGCGTTCATGCGGATCTCGAAGCGTCCTTGCCGGTACCGCTGGCGGAGCGTGCGGGGTACGTGGAAGGCGTCGAGCGGCAGGACCGCCCGCGGGTCCGGGCTGTACCAGTTGATCTGGTCGCCCGGATCGGCCATCGGGAAGATGCCCTGCGCATAGGCGGGTAGCAGGATGTCGGGCTCCAGCTCGCGGATCATCGCTTCGAGGTATCGTACCCGTCATCCCGCGCCGAGTCATTTCGCGCCCCACCCAGCGAACCCGGCCGGGCGTCAAAACGTATGGAACGTGTCCGGGGGGTTGTGACACAAGGCGGACCGCGTCGTATAATGCCGCCCAGACAGAACAGACACACCTCAACGCCCGCGAGGAGCCGCCGTGGACATTCGGGAAAAGGCCGCATCGATCTCCACCGCGCTAAACGTCACGCTGACGGTCGCCAAGTTCGTCCTGTACGGGGCAACCGGCAGCCTGGCCATCCTCGCCGAGGCCTGGCACAGTTTTTCGGACATCGCAACCAGCGCGTTGACCTACCTGGCCGTGCGCCGCACGGTCCGCCAGGAGCGGGCGCAGGCGGCGAAGGAAACCGCCCCGGACTCGGGCGGGGAGGAACACACCCCTCCGGACCAGACCGACGCCACCGTCGACGAGGACCCCGAATCCGAGGCACCCAGGCCGATCCCGTCCGCCGAGCAAGTGGCCTCGCTCATCATCAGCACGATCATCCTGATCGCCGGACTCACGGTCGTCAGCAAGGTCGTGTGGTACGAGCCGGTGACAATCACACGTCCGCTGTTGGCCGGCGTTCTGTTTCTGGTTTTCGCGGTCGGTTCGTACCTGGTCCACCGGCTGGAGATCGACGTGGGGCACCAGACCGGTTCGTCAGGTCTGGTGGCCGACGGCATGCACGCCCGGGCCGACATGATCGCCAGCCTGCTGACGGGTGCGTCGCTGATCCTGTACCATCTGGGTCTTCCCCTTGACCGATTCATCGCGGGCGTCATCGCGGTTCTGGTCTTGTCCGTGGCGCTCGAGACGATGGTGAACCTGGGCGTCGGGTACTACCGGGGCGAGACACGGTACGTGCCGCGCTATCGAACGCACGAGATCCTGGCCAAGGTGCTGAGCTTCGGATGGCTGGTGCGCGCCGCGAGCGAGTTTGCGGGTCGGCCGGGATTCGTCGGGTTGACGTCGGCGTTTCTGTACCGCGTGAGGCGATGGAGCACAGCCGTTGTGGTGATCGCGACCGTCGTCGCCTACGGGCGGACGTGCTTCTTCTCCGTTGGGCTCACCCAGGAAGGGGTCGTGGAGCATCTCGGTCGGCCGACGCGCCGGGCGGTCCAGCCTGGTCTTCACATGAAGTGGCCCTGGCCCATCGACCGGGTGATCCTGGTCGACAAGACCACCGTCTGGTCGAGCCGGATCGGTAATAAGACGGACCCGGAGGCGTTCGCGCTGATCTGGACGCGCGAACACGGGACGGAGGTGCCGTTTCTCTCGGGCGACAACAACTTCTTCTATCCCTACCTCGTCGTTCACTGGCGCGTGAAGGATACGTTTGACGTGGTCTACCGCCAGCAGGGGTTCGAGGGGGCGAGGAGGCTGCTCGACGGCGTCGGGCACCAGGTCATGTCCCAACTGTGCACCAGGCGGGAGTTCTATGACCTGGCCAGCACGTACCGCAAGCCGTTGGCCGAGGACGTTCGCGCCGCCACGCAGGCCCGCCTCGACGAGCTGGCGAGCGGGATCGAGATCGTCAGCGTTAACATGAGCGACATCCATCCGCCGGTGTTCATCGCGGACGCGTTCGAGGAGGTGGTGATCGCGCGGTATCAGGAGACGCGGCAGATGGTGAACGAGGCGCTGGGCTACCAGAACGAGCGTCTGTCGGAGGCGGCCGGCCAGGCCGCCAAGATGGAATTCGGCGCCCGGGCCTATCTAGCGGAGAAAGTCAAGCGTGCCACCGGCCGGGCGGGGCGATTCGCCTTGCGATGCGAGGCCCTGTCCGATGGTCGCCAGATCACGTTCGACCGCGTACATTTCGACCACATCGTCGCGTCGTTGCGGGACGTCCCCAAGGTGCTGATCGACCCCGAGGCGGGCAGCCCCGACCTGTGGATGGGGTTCAAAGGTCCGATGGGCAGCTCCTTGACCCCGGATCAGGCCAAGAAGGTCGAGGAGCTCAAGAGGAAACTGGAGTGATGCGCAAGCTCGGACTCGCCATTCTCGTGGTGCTCGTGCTGGGGGTGTTGGCCGCGTGGACGATGCTGTTCACCGTTAGCGAACGTGAATACGCGATCGTGACGCGCTTCGGGCGGCGGGTTCAAACGATCGACCAGGCCGGCCTGTACGTCAAGTGGGGCAGCCTCTGCGATACCGTGATACGGATCGACAAGCGGCTGGCCGTCTTCCAGACCCGGCCGATCGAACTGCTGCTGGGCGACCAGAACCCCATCATCCTGACGTGCTACGTCTGCTGGCAGGTGAAGGATCCGGTGGCGTTCTATAGCTCGCTCATGACGCCCGAGAACGCCAACGTCAAGCTTCGCGATATGGTCCAGTCCAGCTTGGGCGCGGTGCTGAGCGACCACCAGTTGCAGGACGTGATCAACGTCGATGCGAACCAGGTCGGGCTTCGCCGGATCGAATCGGACGCGCTGGCGGACTTCGAGGCCAAGGCGGCCAAGGAGTATGGCATCTCCGTCCGTCAACTGGGCATCCGGCGAATCGCCTACCCGCCGATGGTCACCCAGGCGGTCCACAACCGCATGCGGTCCGAACGGGAGAAGGAGGCCAAGAAGTACCGCGGCGAGGGACGGCAACTGGCCGCCAAGATCGAGGGCGAGACCGACAAGCAGTTCGCCGAAATCATCGCCGAGGCGAATCGCAAGGCGGAGATCATCAAGGGGGAGGGTGATAAGGAGGCCAGCCGTGTCTACGCGGAGGCGTACTCGAAAGACCGCGAGTTTTTCGAGTTTCTGCGGTCGTTGGAGGCCTATCAGGAGATCCTGGCCAGCCAGGCGACGATCGTGTTGTCGACCAAGTCGAGGCTGTTCAAGTACCTCGTGCCCGACGAGTCCCGGCCGGCCGCGTCGCAACCCGGGAGTCCATCGAGAAGCGTGCGATGATCGGTGAGAGTCTCCAACGCGCTTTGGGTGCGAGCCGCCGCCTGGTCGGATGGATCGTTCTGGCAGGCGTGGTGCTGTACGGTCTGTCCGGCATCTACTCGGTTAAGCCCGATGAGGTGGCGGTGCACCAGCGGTTCGGCAGGATCGTCGACGCCAGAGTCCCTTCGGGCATTCACTACGCCCTGCCCTGGCCGATCGATCGTGTTAACAAGGTGCCGATCCTGAAGGTGCACCGCCTGGTGATCGACGATTTTCAGGCGGGCGACGATCCCGGCAGCGCTGCCGGTCTGTTCCGGATGATCTCGCAGCTTCATTCGTTCTGCGTGACGGGCGACAACAACGTCGTCAACGTCGGCTGCGCGGTGCAGTACATGATCAGCGATCCGGCGGCGTTTCTGTTCCACACGATGGCCCCCGAGGCCATCCTGCGTGCGGTGGCGTGCAACAGCCTGATCCACTGCCTGGCCGGGATGAAGGTCGACCATGCGTTGACGATGGGCAACCAGCAGATCAAGGCCTACGTGCATAGCGAGATGAACCGTCGGCTGGACGCGTTGGGTGTGGGCCTGGTGGTGGCGGTGGTCGATCTGATCCCGCTGCGTCCACCGCAGGAAGTCCGGAGCTATTTCGACGACGTGGTCAATTCCAAGATCGACAAGCGCAAGATGGTCAACCAGGCCGAGGCCGATCGAAACGAGCGCCTGTCCCGCGCCCGCGTCGAGGCGACGCGAGTCGAGAACCAGGCCCTGGGCGCCAAGGCGACGACGATCGAGCAGGCCCGCGGCAAGGCGTCAAGGTTCGTTCAGCGACTAAGCGAGTACCGCAAGGCCCCGGACGTCACCCGCCGGCGGTTGTGGCTGGAGTTCGTGCGCGACGTGCTGGGCAAGGTGCGGCGGAAGTACGTGGTCGAGGCCGATGATCGCGGGCCCGCCGCGGGGGTGCGGATCGTCACGCCGTAGCGGGCGCTCGAACATCCGACAGCGGTTGATCTTGACGCCGTGGGCAAAGACCGACGCTGAGGGGTCATTCCTTCACGGTGCCACCCGATCGGTCAGGGATGGTACCTCTTGGTCTCAGACAGGCCCGTGCTGGGCGTGGGCATGCCGCGCGTCGTTCCGCTGAGCCGTTTGCGCGTCGCGGGGTTCGTGGTATCCTTAAGGCATGGACGCCGTTGATCCAGGCCGGCACCGAAGGCTGGAGGCGACCAGAACGTCGCTGTTGGAGGGCCTGCTCGACCCGGCCAACGATCGAGTCTGGACGGAGTTCTTCGAGCGATACGGCCCGATTATCCAGGGATTCGCCAGGAAACTGGGTCTGCGGGAACACGAGACCGACGACGCCGTGCAGGAGACGATGGTCACGTTCGTGACCCGGTATCGGGAAGGGGATTACGACCGTCAGAAGGGCCGGCTGCGATCGTGGCTGTGCGGGCTGGCGTATCACAAGATCCGGCACATCCTCGAACGTCGCTTTCAACGGGAGCATCGCCTGCCGCAGGAAGGGGGCGAGGCGGACGGCGACGGTTCACCCTTGCCGGTCGGGGCGATTCCCGATCAGGCACGGACCGTCGCGCTTTGGGAGGCGGAGTGGGGGGACGTGGTGATCCGTCACTGCCTCGATCTGATCCGCGACGAGACGGACCCGGTCCGACTACACGCGTTCGAGCTGTATGTCCTCCAGGGCTGGTCGGCCGACGACGTGGCCGAGGAGCTCGGCATCTCGCGTAACATGGTCTACCTGAGTAAATCCCGCGTGTTGGCACGGGTGGCCGAGCTACGCGACGAGGTCAACCGGATGTGGGAAGGGGGGTTCCTGCCGTGACGGCGTGTCCGACGACCAGTCAGATCGAGCGCTACGCAGCCGGCGAGCTGTCGCGGTCGCAGATCGACGCGATCGACCGACACGCCGAGACGTGCCTGTCTTGCGCGAAGAAGCTGGCGAGCGCGTCGGCGTTCGATGAGGTGCTGGCCGACGTCCGGCACGCCAGCCAGGCGGACACGCATACCGCGACCGAGATCCTGCGCATCCAGCCGATGCCCGCGGAGGAGGATCCCCTGGTCGGGCAAGTCATCGGCGATTTCGAGGTGCGGAGCCTGATCGGCGGCGGCGGCATGGGCGTGGTCTACGAGGCCGAACAGATCTCCCTCAAACGCCGGGTCGCCCTGAAGGTCTTGCACGCGCCGATGGGTGCGCAAACGTCGGGGGCGCTGCGGTTCGGTCGCGAGGCGCGGGCGGCAGCGCGCCTCCACCACACCAACATCGTGTCGGTCTTCGCACAGGGGCAGAGCGAAGGGCTCCGCTACTACGCTATGGAGATGATCGACGGGTCGGGATTGGAGCAGGTGATTCGGGAGACGCGCCGCAAGCGGTCCGAAGACCAGGCTGGCGGCGCATGCGGGTCGGTGTCGCGCCGGGTGGCGGAGCCGCCGTGGGGTCGGCCCGGTCGCCAGAGCGCGTCGGCATCCGACGCCCGCCGACAGCTCATTGAGCTGGACAGGACCGATCCCCGCAAGCGGTTCGACCTGGTGGCGCGGTTGATCGCCGACATCGCCGACGCGCTTGACTACGCTCATCGACAGGGCGTGATCCATCGCGACGTCAAGCCAAGCAATCTGATTCTGTCGGCCGACGGCCGGTTGACGTTGACGGACTTTGGGCTGGCCCGGCTGTTGGAGCAGCCGGGGATGACGATCGCGGGCGAGTTCCTGGGCAGCCCGTTCTACATGTCGCCCGAGCAGGTGGCGGCGGGACGGGTCCCCATCGACCATCGGACGGACATCTATTCGCTCGGTGCGACGCTGTACGAGCTGCTGTGCCTGCAAGCGCCCTATTCCGGTGAGACGCGAGAACAGATCGTCGGCCAGATTCGCAAGGGCACGTTCCGCCCGCCGTCCCAGATCGACCGGCGAATCCCACGCGACCTGGAGACCGTGTGTCTCAAGGCCATGCGGGCGGACCCGGTGCACCGCTACGAAACGGCCGGTGAGATGGCCGACGACCTGCGGCGGTTTGTCAACCGCTTCGCGATCCAGGCAAAGCGGGTGAGCTTGATGACGCGGGCCGTCAAGTTCGCCCGTCGTCGTGCCTACGAGGTGGCGATGCTGGGGGGGCTTCTGGCCGTCGTCGTCGCGGCCAGCCTGGTGTCACTGTACTTCTGGAATCGCCACTACTGGGCTGAGGAGGAGTTGGAGTTCTACGAAGGGCAGAAACGCCACATGTGGTACGAGTGGGACACGGTTCGATTGGAGCGGGCGTTGGAGAAGGGGTATCTCGCGGTGACGAGCTGTCGGTTTGCCGAGGCCCGGGGGGCCTTCACCGAGGCCATCGACCTGGTGGAACAGGATCGCCTGGGTCACCTGGCCGGCGATGCCGCGGGTTACGCGGGGCGGGGCCTGACCGGGTACATCACCGAGCTGATCGGCATCAACCCGGGGCGGTCCGGGTTTGCCGAGGACTTCCGGGCGGCCCTCGCCCTTCGTCCCACGTCCACTCGGAAAAGGTGGATGTTCAGGTACTGGTCCCTGTAGCCCATCGGGTCATCGCCCCCGAAATGTCCCGCGCAGGCAATCCGCCCGCCCCCGAGATGGTGTATCCAGGGCTGATAGCACTCGTATCGCTGGGGATTTGCTAGGCCGCCTTCCAGCACCGGTATCCCTTGGATTCTCCACCAGCTTTG
>CAYOGX010000105.1:0-9346 GCA_964403235.1 uncultured Planctomycetales bacterium
CGAGCGAATCATGCCATCGTGCTCCTACGTTTGCGCCAGGGCCTCACGCCGCGCGCGCAACCTACGGACGCCCTGCCCGCTCGTCAAGCGACCACAGCGCCGGGCGAGGGGGACCGGCGTGCCCCGGCCCCGCGCCGTCCGACGTTGATCGACCGCAACGGCGTGATGAACCGCTTCAACACGCCTAGCTTGTTGTGATCACAAGACTAGCGAACGCATACCCCGCGCGGCGAGATCCCACGTTGCCTCCAGGCGACGCCGTCGTCATAATCGGGACAAACCACCGGCGCCGACACCTCGGGCCCTCAAATGTAAGCTCCTATCTCTCAGAAGCTTAGGACTTGGGTGGTCCGGTCTGGTTGCGTCGATGGTCTGGTATGCCGCTTGCCCGGGGTTCTCGCGGAGGTCCCGAAGGAGCGAGCCATGCGTTATCGGCCCATGCTCGAACAACTCGGTTGGTTCTTCCGCCGCAAGTACCGCATCATCTTCCTGACGGTGATGTCGTACGCGTCCCTGTGTTGAGCCGGCCGGACCCGACCGGCAGACCCACCTGCCATTACCACAGGCCGGCTCGAGTGGCCAACAACCCGGCCGAAGGCCCTTCGTCGGACTGCCATTCCCCAAACGAAACACCGTCATGCCCCGCTCGCCTGTCACCCCGCGACCGCTGCGTCTGACGCGCACGCCGGTCTCGTCCAACTCGGCCAGCCTCCTTTAGGGCGCGTCTTGATTTCGATGGCAAGGAGTGGCACGGTCAAGCGAAGTCGAGGGACGAGGCTGAGCTTGGCCGTGAGGTCGCCCGCAACCCTGGCAACATGGCCAAGGTCCGACCCTTGCGGGTCGTCCCTTGACCATGCCACGCGAATAGCATGGCCTCTTGGATGCACCGGTTATCCAGCGTGGCGGCTTGCAGCCGACTCGGCCGGCAGGTAGAACCAGCCCGTTTGGGAGGTCGGCCAGGGGATGGTCCGTCTGATCGTTCAATTCGTCAGTCTGGCCCTCGGCCACGGGTGCGTCGACGGCTGCGCGACGATGATCAACCCGCTGATCCGTGCCCGCGTGGACACGTTCGGCATGTCGCCCGAGGCGCTGGCCTGGCTGGTCACGGTGGTGATGACGCTCGCCTGTTCGTTTTCCCAGCCGCTGTTCGCCCTGTGGTCCGACCGGTGGGGCGCCCGATGGGTGGCGTTGACCGCGCCGTTTGTGGCGGGGGTGGGGATGGCCAAGGCCATCGAGACGACCAGCCCGGTGTGGATGGCGATCTGGCTGACGGCGAGCGGACTATCGGTGGCCGTCTACCACCCCACACCGGCGGCGATGGTGGGCGATCTGCTCCCGGACCGCCGGACGCTGTCGCTGGCCCTGTTTCTCGGCGGTGGGATGATCGGGCTCGGCATCGGGCCGATCGCGGTATCGTACATCCTGGAGAACCTCGGCCCAGACGGCGGGTGGTGGCTGTTGATCGTGGCCGCCCCGGTGTCGATTGCCTTGTTGGCGAGCTGCGGGACGGCCCGTCACCTGGGCGGGAAGTCGCAGACGCTCGGCTCGCTCAGGCAGGCCCTGCGGGGTCGGGGCAGGACGATGGGCCTCCTGGTCACCATCGCCTCCGCCCGCGCGCTGGCCACCATGGGCCCGACGCTGGGCATCACGCTGCTGACCGAGCGGCAGGGGACGACCATCACGTGGACGGGCTGGCTGCTGTCGGCCTTTCTGTTCAGCGGCGGCGTGACGGGTCTGGCCTCGGGCCTGGTGCTCAGGCCCGGGCGCGAACGCGAGATCCTGGTCGTCACGTCGGCGGCTGCGTTCGCCGCCATCGCGATCATGCCCTTCGGCGGGCCCGTGTTGATGCTGGCCTGTGCGATCGTGGCCGGCTCGGCCTTGCAGGGCGTCAACCCCCTGATCGTGGGGATGAGCCAGCGGATCCTGCCGTCCGGCTCGCGGATGGCGTCCTCGCTGGTGATGGGCTGGTCGTGGGGCGTCGGCGGGCTGTTGGGTCTGGTCGTGACGGTCATCGACCCGATCGAATGGGCCTTTGTCGGTCTGGGGTTCGTGATGATCCCTGCGGGCGTGTTGGCGCTCAAGCTGCCGGTCCTGCCGGCCGAGACGGGCACGGCCATCGTCGACGGCCCGTCGCTATTGGACGGAAACTGACCCCGCCGCCCCGGTAGTGGCATCTGACGCCGCGGTGCGGCGGCGAATGGAGCGCAGGGGCATGGCTGAGATAATCGGCATCATCGGTGACGGCGCGATGGCGACGGTGTGCGCGGTCCTGCTGGCCGATAAGGGCCACCGCATGCGGCTGTTCAGCATGTTCGCTGAGCACCTGGCCGAGATGACGGCCGAACGCGAGAACCGCCGTTATCTGCCGGGCCTTCGCATCCCCGACGCCGTCGAGCTGACCGGTGACGTCGCTGCGGCCGTGGACGGCGCGACGCTGATCGTATCGGCCATGCCGTGCCAGTTCATCCGGGCGTGGTGGGGGCCGATCACGTCGAGCGTCCCGCGGGACGTGCCGATTTGCAGCATCACCAAGGGCATCGAGAACGACACGCTGCTCCGTCCGTCACAGGTCCTCCGCGACGTGCTCGGCCCGGTGCCCGTGGCGGCGCTGAGCGGACCGAACATCGGTCCGGAGCTGGCCCATCGTCTGCCCGCCACGGCCGTGGTGGCCAGCGAAGACGAGGAGCTGGCCGGCTTCGTCCAGCGGACGTTCGCGACCGACTGGTTCCGCGTCTATACGAACACCGACCTGCTCGGTGTCGAGCTGGCCGGTGCGACCAAGAACGTCATCGCCCTGGCGGCCGGCACGGTCGACGGACTGGGGATCGGCCACAACGCCAAGGCCGCGCTGGTCACGCGGGGCCTGGCCGAGATCACCCGACTGGGTCTGGCCATGGGCGCGCGGCGGGAGACCTTCGCCGGTCTGGCCGGGCTGGGCGATTTGGTGACGACCTGCACCTCGCCGGTCGGGCGGAACCGATCAGCCGGCGAGCGGATCGGTCGGGGCGAGACATTGGCGCAGATCCTCGAGACCACCGATTCGGTGGTCGAGGGCGTCGCGACCACGCGAAGCGTCCTGCAACTCGCCCGGAAACACGGTGTCGAGATGCCCATCACGGCGGCCATTCACGCCGTCCTGTTCGAGGGGCGCGGTGTGACCGACGCCATCACCGATCTGATGCGCCGCGAGCTGCGAAGCGAGGATTGACCCGAACCGGGTCACACACCGATGGGATACCGCCCCGTCCGGCAGGCGGTCTTGAGGTAGTGGATCAGATTGGCCGACGCCTGGTCCGACAGATCGCGCACCCGGGGCGGCGCGCAAGGACTGAGCATGAACCCGCCGCCCGCCCCGCCCGCCGCCAGGGCCTGCCGGACAGACTGCTCGATTCGTGCTGGGTTGCTGCGCTGGAGCTCCTCATACGGCAGGCTCGCGATCAGACAGACGCGATCACCGATCCGGCGCTTGAGCTCGGCCAGGCCGTAGTCGCCGTCGAGCGGCGGGTCGATGACGGTGAGTGCGTTCATCCCGACGGTCGATAGACGTTCGACGACGGGCTTGACCTTCCCGCCGGCCGGCAGAATGACATACACGCCCTCGTAGGCGCGGATCAGCTCGACGAGTCGGCGATCGTACTCGACGACGACTTCCGCGAAGTCTTCCGAAGACAGGACCTCGAGTGCCGCCGATCGGCAGCGCGTCAGGGCGTAGATCGGCCCGACCCCCGCTCTCAAGCATGCTCGCAGTCCGCCGGCGATCCGCTCGAAGGCCGCGTCCAGCAGCCGGCGGACCAGGTTCCGCTGGTCCGCGCACCACGTCGCCAGCGATCGTTCGTCGATCCAATCGGCCACGGCGATGGGTTCGCGAAAGGTCACCTGCGCGACGATCTTGCCCGCCAGCCGCGCCTTGGTATCAAAGAAGGTCTCCAGGTCGGGCTCGACCGGGACGTAGGGCATGGACAGGGCCCGTTCGGCGTCCTCGACGGTTCGGATCCATCGTTTGACCACGTCGCGCTCTCGCCAGCCCGTTCGGACCACCTCGGTGATGGGCCCGTCCGGCGTGTGGATGATCTGCTCGACCTGGTTGCTGCCCAGATCGCGTTGTTCGATCCATCGCACGGCGGCCGTGAACATAAACGGCGCTGGAAACCGCCAGTTGAAGACGACGTCAGCGTACCGCTCCACGGCCGACAGGACGTCAGCGTAGGACGGCAGGTGCGTGTACCACTCCTCCACGTATGGGTTGAGGTCGACCAGGACGGGGACGCGATCGGGCTGTTCGCACCGCAGGGCGGTCAACACCCGCTGTTCCACTTCTGCCGCGACATGTTGTGAATCGCCGGTCATATTTGCGAGCGAATGACAGGTACAGGATCGGACCCAAACGCGAGAATCAGGAGAATTGTCGCGGGGGCGCTGCCGGACGTCAACACGGTGAGACAGGCTGGCCGGCACAGCCGGCCCTACCGCTTGACCGTGTCACCCGGGATCAACAAAGCGGCGGCCCCGCCCGGCCGATCCGGGCGAGGCCTGCTCCCACCGCCTGCCGCAAATCCCTTTGTGTGGTACTACGGCCGGCACAGCCGGCCCTACCTCCCCCGGGTCACACCATCGTCATGACTCGACGGTCTCGTAGGCCTTGCCGTCGAGCACGACCACGACGCGCGGGCCCAGGGCCAGATACTTCGCGGCCTCGGGATGCTTGCGGGTCAGCTCGAAGTACTCGTCGGAGTACAGCTTGATCTTGACCGTCTGCGGCTTGGGTTTCTTGGCCGTCGCGTGGACGCTGTCGACCCACCGCTCGCCGTCGCGGTAGAAGGTCTTGGCCCCGACGATCCGCATGACCTGCGCGCCCTTGGCGTCGCGCAGGCGTTTCCCTTCTGCCTCGTCGACGACCGCGTCGTGGTAGGCTCCACCACCGCCGCCGCCATAACCACCACGCCCCGCAGACGTAGCCCTCGGTACGCCGGCCGCCTTCATTCGAGCGATCTGCTCGCTGGCCCGAACCGACTCGGCGCCCGTTTGGGCATCGAAGGCCGCGCGGCCCCGCCTGCTCATGCCCAGGCGCATCGGCTGGTTCAATGCCCTACGCAGGGCCACTGGTGCTGCGCTCGGTCGGACACGCGTGTCCTCCAACACCAGCCACGACGTCAGCTCGGTCATAATGCCGTACTTCTTGCTCAACCGGACGACCTCGTCCTTCAGCTCCTGCTTCGAGCCGTGCAGCCGGATCTGGTCCATCAGGTGGCCGATCTTGGCCCGCGCCCACAGCCGCGGGACGAAGTCGTTGGCCAACTCGCTCGCGGGGAACTCGGCCTCGAAACCGAACAGCATCTTGGTATCAGACCGCAGCCCCGTCAGACGGATGTTCGCGTGCCCGCTGCCGCTGTATCGACCGTAGACGACCAGCTCGCTGCCCTTGAACAGGTCGGGCAGCGTCTTGGGGTACACGTCGTGCACGGTGATGCCCTCGAACGCCAGCTTGATGCCGCTGAGTACGGGGTGGGCCAGCGACGTGTAGAAGTTCGACAGCTTGATCTCCAGGTCTTCGTTCTCGGTGACGTAGTCGCGGTTCCCGTGGTTGTCGTCGGCCAACCGGTCGAGCAGGCGGGTGTTGACCTTGCTGCCCACGCCGAGCACGAAGATCCGCGTCTTGTCCTTGTTGGCGGCGGTGACGTTCTTGAGGATCTGGCCGACGTCGGTGGTGTCGCCCACGGTCGGCTCGCCGTCGGTCATGAAGACGATCAGGTAGGGTCGCTTGGCGTCGCCGCTGGCCATCTTGAGGGCGTCGAGCAATGCCCCGTTGATGTTCGTGCCGCCGATGGCCTTGAATCCGTCGACGTGCTGCCGGGCGGCGCTGACGTTGTCGGCCCCGGCCGGGATCAGCTTCGGCTTGTACGGTCGCGACTCGGTGCTGAAGCTGACCACGTTGAACCGGTCGGCCTCGTTGAGATTGCCCAGGCAGAACTTGAGGCTCTTGCGGGCCTGCTCGATCTTCTCCCCGGACATGCTGCCGCTCACGTCGATGACGAAACAGATGTCCTTGGGGATGGCCTTGCGGGCCTTGGGCATCTTCGGCGCCAGCCGGGCCATGAACGACCCGTCCTCGCCGCCGCTGCGGTGCGTCAACAGCGACAGGCCGAACTCGGTCTTGCTCAGGTTGTAGTACAGCAAGAAGTCCTTGTCCGGCGTGACTGACTTGTCCTCATAGCTGGCGATGATCTTGTTGGGGCCCTTGCGGTCGATCCGCACGGGGTGCGTCGGGCAGAAGACGCTGCTGAGCGGGACGTCGCTGGTGATCGTCGCGACGACGGAGACCTCCTCGAGCGGCTTGGTGCTGAACTTCTCGGTGTTGAGCGGGTACCGTCAGGTGGCCAGTCCGCCCTTGACCGGAATCGCCTGGCTGTAGTCCATCGTGATCCGCACGTCGCCGTTGGCGGGGATCGGAAAGACCCGGGCCTTGAACATCCGCGTGCCGACGTACTCGAGCAGGGCGGGGTCCTTCATCTTGCGGACGTAGTCCTCGTAGATCTTGCGGGCCTTGTCCTTGTCCAGGAGCTCGCCGCTGACCTCCTTGCCGTTCATGAACATGGTGAAGCGTTGGACGGCCACGTCGTCGGCCAGGGGGAAGATGTACGTCCCCTCGAGCTGTCGGGGGTTGGGGTTGTGGAAGACCTGGTCGATCTTGGTGACCGCGGCCGCGTTGGTGATGTCAGCCGTGACGCGGTGGTACTTGATGCTCAGCGGCATGTAGACGACCCGCGGCGGTCGCGGGCGGGGCGGCATCGGCGGGATGATCCTGTGATGATGGATGACGATGAACCCGTCTGCCCGGGCCTGGTCAGGCCAGGATAGGCCCAACGCCGCTGCGGCCGCTACGCTCAGAAACACGAGGGAAAATCGCGCGACTCGGCTCATGATCGGTGCTCCTTGGCAATCGCAGGCCCTGTCCGGGCGGATCACCCGAACGGCCATACACCCCATTAGACACCCGCCGGTCCGCAGGGTTCCCACATTTCTTGCCCATGCCGCCTCCGGCCAGATGATCTGGTATAATCGCGCGATATCCACTCGATGGAGGCCGAACGATGTGCCCTCCGAACCGCTCAGTCATCGTCTTGGCGTTCTTGGTCATCGTGGCGCCGGCCTGCCAGGCCGAGCCCGGCAAGGGGGTCCGAGCGCCCGAATGCGCCGACGACATGTGGTATCCCAGCAACGCACAGGCCCTGGCCAAGCAGATCGATCAGTACCTGGACCGGGCCGATCCGCCCTCGCTGCCCGGCAAGCCGGCCGCGCTGATCTGTCCCCACGCGGGCATTCGTTTTTCCGGCCCGGTCGCCGCGGCCGGCTACAAGACGCTCAAGGGCCAGCAATATGAGCGCGTCATCGTCCTGGGGTTCAGTCACCGGCACCGCTTCGGCGGCGGGGCGATCCTGCCGAAGGTCACCGCCTACGGCACGCCGCTGGGCAACATCCCGGTCGACCGCGAGGCCTGCGACCGGCTATTGGCCGAGGCGGACTTCGCACCCCACGAACACGTCCACCGCCGCGAGCACTCGCTCGAGATCCAGTTGCCGTTCCTCCAACGCGTGCTGGGCGATTTTCAGCTCGTGCCGATCATGGTCGGTCGGATCGACCTGGCCGTCTTCGAGCGGATGGCGGCCGCGATCACACCCCTCGTCGACGACAAAACCCTCCTGGTGGCCAGCAGCGATTTCACGCACTATGGCCGGGGGTTCGGCTTCGTGCCGTTCACCGAGAACGTGCAGGAAAACCTCAAACGGATCGACTTGGGCGCGGCCGAGAAGATCATGGCCCTCGACACGCCCGGCTTCCAACGCACGCTGCAAGAGAACGGTGCGGATAGCGGTGGCTACCTGGTCCCGCAGACCGTCTGCGGCCGCGCGCCCATCACGTTGCTGATGACCGTGCTGAACCGCGTCGGGACGTACAAGGGCATCCGGCTGGCGTACGACACGTCCGGCCGCATGACCAACGACTGGAAGCATTCAGTCAGCTACCTGGCCATCGGGCTCGTCAAGACCGCCGATCAGCCCAAGGCCAAGCCCAGTGCCAAGTTGTCCTACGCGCCAGGCGAACTCAGCCCGGCCGAGCGCGCCACGTTACTGCAAATTGCGAGGGACGCCGCCACCGCGGCCCTGGCGGGCAAGGGCCGGCTCGACGTGAGTTCGGGCAAGTACAAGATCACCGACCGGATGCGGGGGAGCGGCGGCGCGTTCGTGACGCTCAAGAACCACGGACGGCTCAGGGGGTGCATCGGCACCATCATCGCAACCGGGCCGCTGGTCGACAGCGTCGTCGAGAACGCCATCAACGCCGCCACGCGCGACTACCGTTTCGCGAGCAACCCGGTCAAGATCGATGAGATGGCCGAGATCACCGTCGACATCAGCGTCCTGTCCCCGTTGCGGCGGGTCAAGGGCCCGAGCGACATCGTGCTCGGCAAGCACGGCGTGCTCCTGAGTCGTGGCGCTCGACGCAGCGTGTATCTGCCCCAGGTCGCGACCGACACCGGCTGGGATCTGGCGACGTTTCTGTCGAACCTGAGCCGCAAGGCCGGTCTGCCGATGGACGCATGGCGACAGCCGACCACGCGATTCGACGTCTTCACCGCTGAGGTCTTCGGCGAGCCCGAGAAGTCCCATGCCGCCCAATAATCCGAGGAGGGCGCGTCACCGACAGATGACGCGTCGACAGTTCGTTCAACGGCTGCCGGCCGCGGGCCTTGCCGCGGGGACATTGCTGGGATGCGATCGGACCGGCGGGGCACCGATGCCCATGCCGCCCGGCGATCGTCGTCGCGTGGTCGTCGCGCGGGACGAACGGCTGGCCAAGGGCCACCCGCGCGAACACGGCGAGCTGCTGAGCACCATGCTCGACGCGGCCGTGATGAAGCTGACGGGCAAGGCCGACGCGAAACAGGCGTGGTCGGCGCTGTTCCGTCCGAAGGACGTCGTCGGCATCAAGGTCAACACGCTGGGCCGGTCGACGCATCCACAGGTGGCCGACGCCATCGTCGCCGGACTCGGCAAGGCGGGCGTGCCGGACAGGAACATCATCATTTGGGATCGGTTCGACGTCGAGCTGAAGGCGGCCGGGTACCGGATGAACCGATCGTCGAGCGGCGTGAGGTGCTACGGCACCGACGCCGGGCCGGGCGCTGCCAGTGGGTACGAACGCACCATCGAGACCAGCGGCGAGATCGGCAGTTGTTTCAGCCGGATCGTCACGCGTCAGGTCACGGCGCTCGTCAGCGCGGGCGTCCTGAAACACCACGACCTGGCCGGCGTGAGCGGCACGCTCAAGAACTTCTACGGCGCCATCC
>CAYOGX010000106.1:0-9344 GCA_964403235.1 uncultured Planctomycetales bacterium
CGGGCCCTTGGCGGAGGGGGCTGAGGTGTTACCATAGACGATGGCGGCGACGTCGGTGCGGAGACGCGCTGGTGTGGAGAGGCGGTCCCATGGGATGTGTGGCGCGACGTTCTGAGGTATGGACCCGTGCGACGGGTTTGATCTTGGGCTGGGTTTCGCTCGGGCTGGTGGGTTGCGAGTCCCTCCCCAAGGACGAGCGCGGTGTGCGCTACCTCAAGGACGTCGATCCGGAGTCTGGGGCGAAGTATTACCTGGCTGTCCCGACCAAGCACACGACCGACAAGCAATGGACGCTCATCGTCACCTGTCATGGCACGCCCTGGTGGGACACGGCGTTCCAGCAGATCGGGAAATGGGGGCCGCTGGCAGCGGAGAAGGGCGTCATCGTGCTCGCCCCCGTCCTGGAGGGCACGGCCAGCGACAAGGTGTTCCCGTCCGTCCGACGTCAGATCGCCAAGCAGGAGCGAGACGAGCGGGTGCTCCTGTCGCTGGTGGAGCGGTTGCGTCCGGCCTACAACATCGATCCGGCCCGTGTATTCCTGACGGGCTGGTCGGCCGGCGCGTACGCGGTGCTCTACACGGGGCTGCGGAATCCGGGCGTCTTCCGTGCCCTGGCGGTTCACCAGGGCACCTTCGACGAGCGGTTTCTGGCGCCGGCCGTGCCTCGACTCGATCCCTACCAACCGGTGCAGATATCGTACGGCATCACCGACCTGCTCAAGTCACGGGCTGAGGAGGCGCTCAAGTGGCTTCGGACGCACCGGATGGCCTATGCGATCCCGCAGGAGTTGAGCGGTCACCATCGGCTACTGCCCGAGGTGGCGCATCGGTTTTTCCGGCGGTGCATTCGTGAGTATCCGTGGGTGGTGGTGACGGCCCATGCGAGTCGGGCCGATGAGTTGATGGCGGTGAAGTTCCGGGTTCGGTCGTCGCCGCCGCCCAGGGCGTATCTGTGGAAGTTCGGCGACGGCGACATTGCCACGGACCCCTCGCCCGAGCACATCTACAGCAAGGAGGGCACCTTCAAGGTCCGAGTCACCGTCAAGACCGAGGACGACCGCCAGTACGTCCGTACGATCAGCGTGACCGTTCCGGTCGCCCGGATCGGCGTGGCGGGCAGTGGGTTGTAACGCACGGGCGAACCGCCTGGGCCCGCGGAGCGTACCCAACAGGGACGGACAGGCCAACGCATCGTTGACGGGGTGTTGGGTGGGTCTATAATCGTCAATTCAAGAGCATCTGTGGCAACTCCTAACTCGTTGGCTCGGGGAAGGTTCCGTGAAGCGGCGAATCCAGTTCATCGTCAACCCCGTCTCAGGTCGTCGCCGAAACACCGACGTGGTCGTGGAGCTGGTCCGCCGGCTCCGCGAGGACGGCGATGACGTGGCCATCCACAAGACCCGGTTCACGGGGGACGCGCGGACCTTCTGCGAGTCGATCGACACCGGCATCGACGTCGTCGTGGCCGTCGGCGGCGACGGCACGGTCAGCGAAGTCGTCCACGGCCTGAGCGAGCACCCGATCCCCATCGTCGTCCTACCTACCGGTACCGAGAACCTGCTCAGCCAGGAGTTCGGGCTGCGCGCCAACGCACAGTTGTTGTACGACACCATCAACGCCAACTGCCGGCAGTGGATCGACGTGGGGGTCGTCAACGGCCGGCGGTTCATGATCGTCGCGGGGGTCGGCTTCGACGCGGAGGTGGTCCACCGTCTGGTCAACGAGCGGAGCGGTCACATCACTCACTTGAGCTACTTCTGGCCGCTGTGGCGGACGTTCTGGCAGTATCGGTTTCCGACGCTCCGCGTCATCGCCGACGGGGTACAGGTGTTCAACGGACGCGGGTTGGTCTTCATCGGCAACATCAGCCGGTACGCGATCGGCCTGAAGATCCTGCGCGACGCGGTCTGCGACGACGGTCAGCTGGATCTGTGCATCTACCCCTGTCGATGGCAGGGCAGGCTCCTGTACCACGCCATGTGGACCACGTTTCAAAGACACGTCGAGCAGGACAGGATCGTCTACCGGCGCTGCCGTCAGATCGTGGTCGAGTCCGATAACGAGCTGCCCCTGGAGGTCGACGGCGACCCGGCCGGTTTCCTGCCGGCCCATTTTACGGTCATGCCGCGGCGCGGGATCTTCCTGGTGCCGCCCCCGCGCTGCCGACGACGTCGATGGTTGGGCAAGGGGTCCCGGGTTCAGGTCCGACGCGTGGACCTTGACAGTTCGTGATGGCCCCTCCGAGCCGCGACCCTCAGGGAGCGGTGGCGTCCGATCGCTACCGTTGTTCCGAGCGGAGCACGTCGTCGAGGCGGGTGCGCAATTCGTCGAACAGGACGCGGAGGGGCTGGCGGAGCTGTTCGAGGTCTCGATTCAGCTTCTCGCGACGGGCGGGATCGGCGCCGGCCCGTTCCCGCTCGATCCGTTTGAACAGGTCGCGGTTCTGCTTGTTGTAGTCCTGGGCGCGTTGGCGGACGTCCTTGAGGATGGCCATGGCCTGGTTGGCCTGGCCCTTGTTGAGGCGGTGTCGGCGGATGAAGCGCTTGACGTAGGCCTGCCACTGGTCGAGCGGGACGTAGCGCGCCGAGCCGCGCCCGCCCGAGTCGGACCGACGCCTCAGCGCCCGGAGCGGGTTCAGCAGCTCCAGACCCTGCGCCGAGCCGGATGCGCTGCCCGGCTGCGACGCCGACGCCCCGGCGGCGCGCCGGAACGGCCAGTCGGTCGACTTGAATTGGCCTTGTTGCCATCGGGCCACCTGGGCGTCGGCAGCCGCAAAGCCCGCCCAGACCTTGAGGAAGTCGCGATCCCACCGCAGGCGCTGATCGGGTCCCAACAGCGGCTTGAGCGTATCGCGGGTGCCTCGCAAGACGTTGCGGGCGTCCTTCAGAACGGGCTCGAATCGCCGCGCCATGTCGGCGACGCGTTCGGCGGTAGGCGTCTCGCCGGCCAACTGCATCTCGAGGATCTCGTTGATCATGGGCTGAAGCACGGCGCGATGCCGCTTGAGCGCGGCGGGATAGCGGGTCAGGAAATCCTTCTCGAGCGCCGTTCGCTGCACATCGTCGAGTTCGTATCGGGTGGCGATGGCCCCGACGCCCTTCATGAGCACGAGCTCGATCATCCTGGGGGTCGGCCAGAAGCCGGCGTCCGGCACGCGCGGGGACGGGCTCGACGCGCTGGCGGCCTGCCTGTCCCGATCGGCCGCTTCGCCCGGACACATCGCCGCCGGCCAGGCCAGGACAATCGTCAGCACGCCCCGTACGACGGGGGACCTGGTGGCATCCGTTAACCCGGCTTGTCGGTTACAGACACGCCTCATCACCGCACATCCTTGCGTTGGGATTCAGTCAACAGTCCGTCCAGTCGGCTTCTGAGTTCGCCGAACAGCTCGTCGATCGGCCGGCGGACCTGGTCCAACTGGGCCTGAAACCGCGGCCGTGCCGCCGGATCGGCCGCGGCCACGGCGCGTTCCAAGCGTTTCAGTTCTGCCCGGTACTTGAGCCTGTATGACTTCCCCCGGTCCTTGAGTTCCTTGAGGATGGCCATGGCCGCGTTCGTCTGGCCGGCGTCCAGTCCGTGCCGCTTGATGTACTGCTTGACGTAGGATTCCCAGGCGTCGAGGGGACGAGCCACCCCGCCCGAGCCGATCACACCGGTCCGCCCCGACAGATCCTTCGATCCGTACCTCGGCGGTCCGGTGGCGCCGCGCCGGCCGGACGCGGCACGATCGGTCGACCTGGCAGATCCGTCCGCCCGGGCGGCTCCGTTATCGCTTTGTCCGCCCGGACTCGGCGTCGACGGCCGGACGGGCATCCTGTCTTCGGGGCCGGGCTTGGGGAACGGCGTCCGCCATTGGCGGGGGTCGAACTGGCCTCGGGCGAGTTTGTCGATCTGGGTGGCCAACTGCGACTTGCCCTGCCGGTATCCCTGATGGTCGCGGTCCCACCGCTCGACCTGCTCGGGTCGCAGGACCGCGCGGACTGCCCGGTGGGTGCCCTCGATCTGTTCGTCGGCGACCGCGAGGATCGGCCGGAAGGCCTTGGCCCACCGTGCCGCCTGCTCGGGCGATGGTGGCTTGCCGATGATGATGACCTCGAGGTACTCGTTGACGAGCTGTTGGAGGACGGGACGATGCTTCTTGAGGAATCGCGGCCATCGGGTCATGACCTGGCGTTCCAGGACGGCGGTTTGCTTGGGGTCCATGTTGTTTCGCCTGGCCGCGTCGCGGATCGCTCGGCGTAGGGCGACGTCGATCATCCGTCCGGTTGGCCAGGGCCCCCGTGTGGTCGGTCGGGTGCTGGCCGGCCGGCCGGGCGATTCAGCGGCCTCGATGGCGTTAGCAGACAGGATGGCCGCCACGACCGCCGCAACGATGTATCTGGTGTCGCGCATATGATCGACCTCGGACACGGGGCAATCCGCCGAGCTCACAGTATACTGGATTGTACACCTGAGGTACTCGGGGGACGGCATCCGGGATGCCCGCGCCCGTAGGCGAGGTGTGGCGATGCGTATCGTAAGCGGTCGATGGCGACGTCGGAACCTGGTCGCGCCGGTGGGCACGACCACCCGCCCGATGCCGGATCGCGTTCGGGAGGCGGTGTTCGAGACGCTCGGCTCGCGATGGGGCACGCTGGGGAAACTGCCGGCGGTTCGGGTGTTGGACGTGTTCGCGGGCGCGGGGGGGGTGGGACTGGAGGCGCTGTCGCGAGGTGCGGGCTGGTGCGGTTTCGTGGAGCGCGACCGACGTGCGCTCAAGGCCCTGCGGCAGAACGTGCATGCGTTGCTGGGCGACGAGGCGGACGATCTGGTCCAGGTGTTGGGCGCCGACGCGTTCCGGGACAGGGCATGGCAGCGATCGGTCCGGCACGCGCCGGTCGAGCTGGTCGTCATCGATCCACCGTACGCCGACAGCCGGGACGCGTCCGCCGAGGGCCGCGTGGGACGGCTACTCGAGGCGTTGGGGGACGGCCCGCTGTTGGCGACGGAGCCCGTCGTGGTCTTGCGACACGAGGCGAGGGTCGACTACGATCAGTGTGAATACGGGCGGCTGCATGCGACGGACGCCCGTCGCTACGGCGATATGACGGTGACCTACCTGACGAACGCAGCCCCGGCATAGGTTCGGCAGATGTCCGGATCTCGGTGGCGATGTGTGGCACGGTCAAGCGAAGCCGAGGGACTCGGCTGAGCTTGGCCGTGAGGACGCGCACCGTCTCGGCAACATGGCCAAGGACCGACCCTAACGGGTCGTTCGTTGACCATGCCACCCATTCGAGTGCGTCGCTCGTCATGATCTGGTAGACCGATGGGCAAGAGCGAACGCTACAAGTATTTCGAGCCGGACCAGGCGGCCCGGCTGGGCAAGCTGAACCTGATCGCCCGAACGGCGGTCGAGGGGTTCATTACGGGCCTGCACCGCAGCCCGCATCACGGGTTCAGCGTCGAGTTCAGCGAGCATCGGGAATACACCAGCGGCGACGACCTGAGGCACCTGGACTGGGTGGCGCTGGCGCGGACCGACCGGTACTACGTCAAGCAGTACGAGCAGGAGACCAACCTGCGGGCGCACATCCTGCTGGACGTCTCGGGCAGCATGGCCTACGGCAACAATGGGATGACGAAGTTCGAGTACGGCTGCCGGTTGGCGTCGATGATCGCGTATCTGATGGTCCGCCAGCAGGACATGGTCGGGCTGGTGACGTTCGACCGTGCGATGCGATCGCACATACCGCCGGGGAGCACGGCCACCCATCTGGACCGGTTGTTTCGCGGGCTGGAGGAGGTGACGCCCGGCGGTTTGACGGCCGTCAGCCGGACGTTCCACGACCTGGCCGAGAAAATCGCCCGTCGCGGCTTGATCATCATCATCAGCGATCTGTACGACGATCCCGGCGACGTCATGCGGGCGCTGCGGCATTTCCGGCACAAGAAACATCAGGTGATCGTCTTCCACGTGTTCGATCAGGCCGAGCTGGACCTGCCGTTCAACAAGCTGGTCGCCTTCGTGGACATGGAGACGCAGGAGAAGCTGCAGATCGATCCGAAGTTCATCCGCGAGGAATACCAGCGGCAGATCGGGGAGTTCATCGGGCAGTACCGCCGCGATTGTAGCGACAGCGCGATCGAGTACATCGTGGCGTCGACGGCCACGCCCTATGACGCGATGCTGCGAAGCTACCTGGCCACTCGGCAGCGATTGGGGAGCGGGCGTTAGATCATGATCGGGCAACTAACCATCGGTCCGCTGTCGTTCACGCTGTGGGGGCTGCTGCCGATCCTGGCCGTATCCGTTTTTATCCCGGTTGTGCTGCACTTGCTGTCGAGCGTGCGGGCGCCTCAGGTCTATTTCTCGACGCTGCGGTTCCTTCGGCTGTCGATGGAGAAGACGGCCCGTCGTCGTCGGGTGCAGCACTGGCTGCTGTTGCTGCTGCGGACGGCCCTGATCGCGTTGCTGCTGCTGGCGGTGACCCAGCCGCTGCACAAGCCGCGTCACGGGCTGGCGGGGGACAAGGCCAGGCTGGCCGCCGCGATCGTGGTGGACAATTCGCTGTCGATGGCGGCCAGCAGCGGGCCGCGACGCCGGTTCGACATAGCCCGGAACGTCGCCAAGGATCTGATCCGCAGCTCGTCCAAGCCGCAGGAGCTGGCGCTGATTTTCACGAACGGCCAGGCCGCCCAGACCGAACCGAAGCTGTCACACGATCTGCCCGCGGCGCTGCGTCGGATCGACACGGCCGAGGTGGGATTGGGAACGGCGTCGATGGTGTCGGCGGTGCAGGCGGCCGTTGACGTCATCAAGCAGTCGAGCCTACCCAACCGCGTGGTCTACGTCCTGTCGGACATGCAGGCCGGCACGTTCCAGAACTTGGGCACGTGCAAGGGGCTGACCGACAACCCGGACATCCCACTGATGGTGCTCGATTGCGGTCCGGGCGAGACGGCCAACCTGGCCGTCACGGACGTGCGGATCAAGGGCCACGGTCCGGTGGCCGGCGCGACGATGCTGTTCGAGGCGACGGTGTCGAACAGTGCCCCCGATTCGCGCCGGGCCAAGGTGGGCCTGGAGATCGACGGCCACCGTCAGGACCACGTGACCCAGACGGTCATGCTGACCGCCCACGGGACGTCCGGCAGCGAACAGAAGGTGGTGTTTGAGTACGTGTTCCGCCAGGCGGGGTTTCACCATGGACGCGTCGTCATCGACGGCGCGAACGACATGCTGCCCGAGGACGACGCCCGCGAGTTCGCACTGCGGATCGCCGAGCGCATCCGGGTGTTGGTGATCACCGGACCGGGCGGCGCGAACGACCCGACCGGGCCCGGTTACTACGTCATGGCCGCGCTGAAGGTGCCGTCGGCCGTGTCACCCGTGGTCAATCTGCTCGGCGAGGTCAACGTGCAGGAGATTCCACAGAACGACGTGGTCGTCTGCTGCGACGTGCCGGCGTTCGACGCGAACCTGGCCGACGCGCTGAGGCGCTTCGTCGGGGGCGGCGGGACGCTGGTCGTGTTTCCCGGGCCAAACACCGACACAGCCAACTACAACACACAACTCGGGGAATCCGATCAGCCATTGCTGCCGGCCGTACTGGGCGAGCCAACGGGGGACCCAGTCTCGCGGCGCGAGGCCAGCAAGCTGCTCCGCGTGGACATGGACCACCCGGTCTTCCGGGAGCTGTACGACACGCAGGAGAAATACCAGTCGGTGCTTGTCTATTGCCATCTGACCACGGCGCTGCACCGCCGCCGGCCGGGAACGCCGATCGCGTGGCTCGAGCGCGATCGCCCGCTCCTGCTGGAGCGCCGCGTGGGCCACGGCCGGTGCCTGCTGTTCACAACGTCGGCGAACACGATCTGGACCAACCTGCCGACGCGGCCGGTGTTCCTGCCGGTGTTGGTGCGGGTATGCCTGGGGTCGATCGGCGATGCGGACGAGCGTCGCTGGCATCGCGAGGGGTCGCACGTGACCCTGGCGGTTCGAGGCGATCAGCCCGCGGACATCGACGTGATCCTGCCGGCTGACGCGGCCGGTCGCAGCGCGACGGTTCGCGTTCGATCGACCCCCGGCGACGCGGGCAACGCGGCCGTGTTCACCACGACGTTCACGCCGGGGATCTACACGTGGCAGACGGTGGGGGACGTCAAGGAGTCGGGGCTGTTCGTCGTGGCGGCGGACGGCGCGGAGTCGGACCTGTACCCGCTAACGGCGGAGGCGCTGATCGAATCGCTGCCCGATCAGCCGGTGTACGTGGCGGGCAACCTGGACGAGCTCCGCGAGGCGATCTACAAGGCGGCCAGGGGCAATCCCATCTGGGACTATTTCCTGATCCTGGTGCTGATCCTGGCGACGGTCGAGGCGCTGTTCGCGAACCGCTACCGACCCGCCGAGACCCGGGTCGCCGGGCCAGCGCAGCCCGCCGCGGCGGCGTAATCGGCATGTCTTAGGGAACGTCGAAGGCCGATCGGGCAACGACCTCGCTCGCTCGATCAACCTGAACTCACGGCGGGTTTTCGATATTCCTCAACTCGGCGCAGCCTGCGATCAGAGAGGGGGGAGTTCCGGCTCTAAAGTCCCAACCCGACTTGCGGAGTTCGCACAGCTCTTCAGGGGCATGACGGCAGTGCTCGCGTTTCACGCTTGACTTGTAGTCATCGGCTTCGTTCACGTCGTTGTCGTTCAGGAACCATATCCACGTGTCCACGTTTCTCTTGGGAACCAAGACGAAGACACGATCTTGGCTGGAGCGCGGCGCCAGTTCCTTCTGTTTGAGCTCCCTGTCAAGCTGCTTGTTGCGCTGTTCCACCGCGTGCCTGTCCGCGTCGATCATCGTGATGAGCAGGCGGTTAGGTTGGTACGACCTGCTTCTCAGGAAAGCGATTTCCTTGGGGTACTCCGCCCGAACGAACTTGCTCGCATCCCCTCTGCGAGAGAGTTTCACGTTGATCCTCTCACCAGGCTTCAGAAGTCCAGCCTTTAGCAAGTATCCACGCACGAGATTAGACTGACGCCGGTCCTCGCAGAGCATGACGCCCCTGACGCGGCGCCTACTCATCGTCCCAACCCCTGGCGACGAGTTCGGAAGTGGAAAGGCCGCTGCTGGTGTCGGCAGAGAAGGGTGCTACCTGTACCGGCCCGTTTCCGGATCGGCGGAACGTGACCCCACAATCACGGGCAAGATAGTTGATGAGCTCGGGATGATGGGAAGCCAGCATAACCTGACATCGGTTCTCGTCAGCCCTGTCGTTGACATGCGTCAACCATGGCTGGATCTCGGGAAGCGCCACAAAATTGTCGGGCTCATCTATGCAGACCGTACTGTCTTCGTCGGTCGAGCAGTGAA
>CAYOGX010000107.1:0-2242 GCA_964403235.1 uncultured Planctomycetales bacterium
CGAACCCGCCGGCAAAACCGAACGAACACAGGATGGCCACAATGATGGTGAGCAGGCTGGCCCACGTGCTCTTCATGCCCTCGGCGATGCCACTGATGATGACCGTCGCCGGGCCCGTCTCGGCCTGGGCGCTGATGCCCCGCGTCGGGCTGTATTCATAGCTGGTGTAGTACTCGGTCGCCTGCCCGATGATGAGCCCGGCGACCAGACCGGCCATGATCGAGCCCCACACGCCCCAGCCGCTGACCGGCGTGTCGGCAAACAGATACGTACACATGATCGCGCCCACCACGGCGATCAGGACCGAGCTGCCCAGCACGCCCGTCAGCAGGCTGCGGAGCAGGTTTCGCATGGTCGCGCTCTCCTTGGTGCGGACCATGTAAATCCCGATGATCGATAGGACGATGCCGATGCCCGCCAGCACCATGGGCGCCGACAGGAGCTTGATGGCCAGCTCGCCCGTCGTGACTGTCAGCGTGTCGGGGATCGAGATGGCCGACGCCGCCGCCACGCCCAATGCGGCGGTGGCCAGGATCGACCCGCAGTAGCTCTCGTACAGGTCGGCCCCCATGCCGGCCACGTCGCCCACGTTGTCCCCGACGTTGTCGGCGATGGTCGCGGGGTTCCGCGCGTCGTCCTCGGGGATGCCCGCCTCGACCTTGCCGACCAGGTCGGCCCCGACGTCGGCCGCCTTCGTGTAGATCCCGCCGCCCACGCGGGCGAACAACGCCTGGCTCGACGCACCCATCCCGAAACACAGCATCACGACGGTGATCGTCTCCAGGCTCATCGCCTTGACCCCCATCCAGGGGAAGACCTTGCTCAGCAGCAGGAACCACCCGGTGATGTCGATCAGCCCGAACCCGACGACGACGAGTCCCATCACGGCCCCGGCCCGGAACGCGACGACGAGCCCACGGTTGAGGCTCTCCCGCGCGCCGGCGCAGGTCCGATGCGACGCGTTAGTGGCCGTCCGCATGCCCAGATAACCGCACAGGCCGCTGAAGAACCCACCCGTCAGAAACGCAAATGGCACCAGCCAGTGCTGCGCGTGGAACCCAAACGCCATGAGTGTCAGCAGGAGCGACACGACGACGAAGAAGATGGCCACCACCTTGTACTGCTGCCGGAGGTACGCCATCGCGCCCTCGCGGACGTGCGCGGCGATCTCCTGCATCTCGGGATCGCCTTCGCCGGCGGCCATGACCTGCTTGTAGAAGACCCAGGCGAAGACCAGGGCCAGGATCGATCCGATCGGCGCGATCCACCAAATGGGGGGGATGGTGATGTCCTCGTGGACCGACTCGGCCGGCTCGGCCCCCGCCGGAGCCGCCGGTGCGCCGGCCTCAGCCATCGCCTGCGGCCCGTGCAGGAACAGTCCGATCCCCAGGGCCACCACGAGAAACACGATGAGACCCATACCGTAGCGTTGCGCCCTCTTCACTGTAAGCTCTCCCTTCGTAACGCCGTTGCCGACCACCCTGGCGGGTCCGACGCTACCGTAGCGGACCGCCGTGGACACGGCAAGCGGACGACCTGGTGTCGGTACACGACAACCGTCTCAATCAAGTCCGGAAAGCATAGCAGACCGGGTGGCGTTGTCCATGGGTTTCCCATTGTTCACAAAAGGGAAAACGCCGAAGCAAGGAAAAAAGGACACGGGCGGGGATGCCCGTGCCACGAGATGTCTCTATACCCCTACGGCCGCCTGGGCCCGCTGCAGTCGCTTGATGGCCTTGCGGAACCGGCGACGGCGGCGTTCGGACGGCTTCTCATAGTAGCTGTTGCGCTTGATCTCTTTGATCAGCCCTTCCTTCTCGCACATCTTCTTGAAACGCCGGAGCATGTTCTCGGCGGGTTCATTGCCTCGCGCCTTGACCTTGATCATCCTGCAAACTGTCCTTTCTTCGATCCAAATCTCCCGTCACACGTCGGACCTTCGACCGAACTTGGCGTACCGGTCCGTTCCCGTCATCCCTGTGCGGGTGGAAAACCCCGCCGGCACACCACCGGCACCGTCACCCCTCATCCCTGCGCGGGCAAAGATCCCCCGGCATCGTGCCGAGCCTCCCGAGCTCCCAAGACCCGGTTCGGGAACGTGCCAGTATACTAGCATATCGGTCCGACCATCAACCCCGGATCGGGGCGTCTTGGGATTCGGTCCGACGCCCGACCCGCCCGACCACACTCCTCGGTGAGTTCGGCCCGACCGGCTGTCCGGGCGACGCGCTGCCACGCGGCC
>CAYOGX010000107.1:2252-9336 GCA_964403235.1 uncultured Planctomycetales bacterium
TCGTTGAGTTCGGCCCGGAAGCATCGACTTAACATCTTGTTAAAAAACAACTTACATCGCAAGGCGTTCCCCGGGCCGTCTCAGCCGTTCACCGGGTGCCCTGCCCGGGGAAAAGGAAATGCCTGCAAGATGCTGAAAAGGGTGAACCGGCGTTGCCACGATCGGGGCGGTGGCCGCCGCCGCCCGGATCCCCGGGTGTCGTCCGGGCCAGCCACTCCGAGGCGCCTGGCACGGATAGGGGCCTGCCAACCAGGTGTTCGTCTGTTCGTCTAGCCGGGTCGCATCTGGCGTTTCTTGGGGTCCCAGGTCATGCACTTGCGCTGTCGGTAGCCCTCATTGGCGAGGTTGACGGCCACCACCGCCGCCCAGCCCAGTTCTGGCGGGCAGTTGAGCAGCTTGGGGTCGTTGGCCCGCATGGCGGCGTGGTGGTTCTTGTGATGCAGCGCCTGGTCCTCCGCCCCGGTCCGTTTGTGGATGTGAACGGGCTTCTTCCAATCAGGCTTCTTCTCGTTTTGGGGCATCACCTTGAAGCCCTTGTTCTTCTCGAAGATCAAGGTGGCCTCGAACCCGCGGATGCAGTGCTCGATGTCGCGATGGTTGGCCATCGTACCGAGCACGTGGATGGTCATGCCCTTCGCGATGAGGTCGTTTTTGGGGTATTCCAGGACCATCTCGAAGTTGTCGGGCACGTCGCGGCCGTCGGGCCAGCAGAAGATGCCGCCCATGCCGACGCCGCACACCGGATCGGCCAGTTCCAGCGCGACCATCATCCGGGCGATCCGATGAACGAACAGGTCGGTCGCGATCCCGCCGGAGTAGTCGAAGTAGTTCCGCCAGTCCCAGTACTTGCGGGCGTCCCACGGCACCTTCTTGGCCGGGCCCAGCCACATGTTCCAGTCGAGGTCCTTCGGCTTGGACTCGCTGCTCTTGTGTCCGGTCCGCCACAGGCCCAGCGTATTGTTGAAGTTGCCCTTGGCGTCGGAATAGCGCCGGACGTAGGACGTCTGGGCGTGGACGATCTGCCCGAGCCCGCCCTTCTTGATGTAGTCGCGGGCGGCGCGGTACGTGTCGTCGCTCATCCCCTGGATGCCGACCTGGACGATGTTGCCCGTCTTGGCGATCACGTCGAGGACGTCGTTGGCCTCGGGGATGTGGTGGGTCAGGGGCTTTTCGCAGTAGATGTACTTGCCGGCCAGACAGGCGTCGATGGTCTGAATGGCGTGCCAGTGCTCGGGGGTGGCGATGAGGACCTTGTCGACGTCGGTCCGCTCGAGCAGCTTGCGGTAGTCCTTGATCATGACGGGGCGGTTGCCGAACTCCTTCTGGACCGCGTCGGCGTACTGGCCCATCCGAGTCTCATAGCAGTCGCAGACGGCTGTGATCTTGAGCTTGTCCTCGCCGGCGATCCGTTTGAGGGCACCGCGGTGGGCGTTGGCGATGCCGCCCGTGCCGATCACGCCGATGTGGATGGTGTCGTTGGGACCCAGCTTCCGTCGCGCCTTGGCCTTGCTGACGTCGTGGGCCTGGCCCGGACCGGTCTTGTCGGCGGCGGCACAACCACCCAACCCCGCGGCCGCCAACCCCAGGGCCGATGTCCGCAGCAAATCACGTCGAGTCCACTTGGGTTCCTGATCCACAGCTCACCTCCAGCGGGTCACACCCGCTTTGTAACGTTAGACGGGTCAATCCCAGCACACCTGTCCCAAAGAACAAGTATCTTGCCAGTTTTGAGGCGACCCGTCCAGTACCGTCGAGCGATTTCCCAGGCGCGCCCGCGACCTGAACGCGCGGCCCGGGGGTGGTGCCGAAGACGCCGTTGGCCGATATACTGGATGTCGGTCGTCCGTCCACCATGCCGTTCGTCCTGGTTGCGAGATACGCGTTCATGGCCTCGACCTCCAGCTCGTCCGAACAGAGCGTCGCGCAGTCGGGCCCCGCGCCGATCGATCTGGCCGGCTTGCAGAACACGCTCTTGGGCCTGACCCAGACCGAGCACGACAGTTCGTCCCTGCTCCAGAAGTTGCTGGGAGTCCTGGTCCAGCTGACGGGCGCGCGGGCGGGGGCGAATTTCCGTCAACAGGAATCGGGGGTTGAACTGTTGCACGGCCTGTGGCCGGAGCAGCTTGGTTCGGCGTTGCCGGATCTGCCCGGGGCGCTGGGGCAACTGGCGGGTGAGGTGACGGCCTCGGGACGGGCGGGCAGTCGGTCGCTCAAGGACGTCGGCGGTCAGGTTCCCACGGATCGATGGGTGGCCATCGCCGCGCCGGTCTTGTGGCAAGACAGGATGTTCGGGGCGATGTGCCTGGTGCTCGATCTGCCCGCCCAGGCCCGGCCCGACGCCTACCTGGCCGTGCTCCAGGCCGTGGCCGCCTGTTTCCAGATCCACGTCCACCGCCGGCTGGGTGGGGCGCATCAACTCCTCAGCCAGCAAATGTCCGTGGTGCTCGACGCCGTGGGCCGATCGGTCGTGTCGCGTAACGCCACGGAGATGGCGTATTTCCTGGCCAACGAGATCCAGCAGCATCTGCACTGTCACCAGGTGGCGATCGGGTGGCGGTCGCGCAAGGACCAGGCCAAGGTGGTGGCGATCAGCGGACAGCCCCGCTTCAATAAACGCGGCGACCTGGCCCGAGCGATTCGCGACGCGATGTCCGAGTCCCTGCGACAGGAGCGCTCGGTCGTGGCGGGTAGGGGCGCGGACGATTCGGCGTCGGCCGGCGACGATCGGACTGGCGACGCCGGAAGAACCGAACCCGTCGCGTCCGACGAAGACGGCGGACCCCGGCCGATCGATCTGGCGCACCGGGACTTGTTGGAGGTTTGCCAGACCGACCGTGCGATGACCTATCCGCTGCGAAGCGGCGAGGAGGTGATCGGCGCATGGACGTTCCAGTGGCGCGAAGACCACCCGCCCACCCAGGCCGATGAGCGGCTGATCGCGGTGGCGACCGGTCAGATCGGACCGGTCATCGATTGGGCCCGTCGGGCCGACCAGGGCGTGCTGCGACGCGGGGCCCGAACGCTGGCCGACGTCAGCTCGCGGCTGATCGGACCGGGCCACCTGGTTGCCAAGGCGCTCACGTTCGGCGTGGCTGCGTTCCTGGCCGTCATGATCTTCGTCCGCGTGCCGTTCCGCGTCGGCGGCGACTGTGTGTTGCAGCCCACGCCGCGCCGCTACATCACCGCGCGGTTCGACGGCGTGCTCCGGGAGGCCCACGTCCGACCGGGTAAGGTGGTGACCGCGGGCGAGCTCCTGGCCGAGTTGGAGGACTACGAGATCCGTGACGAGCTGGCCCAGGCCAAGGCCGATTGGCATCAGGCCACCAAGGAGGCGGAGAGCCTGGGCGCCAAGGACCAGCGGGCCAAGGCGCAACTGGCGCGAATCCAGGCCGAAAGGGCCCAGGCCCAAATCGACCTGCTCCAGTTCAAGCTCGACCACGTCAAAATCCGGGCGCCGATCGACGGGGTCGTCTTAATCGGCGATCTGGAGCGGGCCCGCGGCATGCCCGTCCAACGTGGACAGGTGCTGTTCGAGCTGGCCCCGCTGGATCGCATGACGCTCGAGGTGGCCGTCCCCGACGCCGACGCCGCACGCGTCCTGCCTGGACAGCAGGGCGAGTTCGCGCTGGAGGCCCAGCCCGAAAAGGCAATCGAGTTCGAGGTCGAGCGCGTCAGGCCACAGGCCGAGATCCGCGAGGAGAAGAACACGTTCGTCGTCGAGGCCGACGTGGCGAACACCGACGGCCAGCTCCGGCCGGGGATGGAGGGGACGGGCAAGATCGGCGTCGGTCGCAAACCGCTCGGATGGGTGCTGACCCATCGAATCGTCGACTGGGTCCGAATGACGCTTTGGTGGTGAGGTCGGCGGGAGCGGCGAGGAATCCGGCGGCCCGATTCGTTCGCCTAATCGCTCGATGCGGATAGTGGCATGGCTGATGTGCTCGATCATGCCGTTTTGGACGTGAGGCAGCTTCGGCCGAGGCTGCGGCGCGATATCCGCATCACCGAGCAAATCTTCCGAAACGAGAGCTGGTTCATCGTCCAGGACCCGATCACGTGCCAGTTCCACCGCGTCGGGCCGAGCGAGTACCGCTTCATCCGCGAGCTCGACGGGCAGCAGGCCGTCGGAGATATCCTGCAGCGTCTGGCCGGCGAGTTGGGTGAGGAGACGCTGTCGCCCGATCTGGCCGCCCAACTGCTGAACTACCTGCAACAGTCCAACCTGCTGGAGACACACGAGCGGCTCGACCCGGCCAGTCTGTACGAGACCTACCGCCAGGCCCGCCGCAAGCGCGGCCTGCAAATCGCCAGCAACTTCCTGTTCATCAATCTGCCGCTGGTCGACCCGGACCGGTTCCTGACGCGGACGTTGCCGTACGTCCGGCCGTTCCTCGGTCGGGCGTTCTTCGTCGTTTGGCTGGTCTCGTTGATGACGGCGTTGGGCATCGTCGTCACGTATCTGGACGAGCTGATCAGCCGGGCGAATTCGGTGTTGGCGCCGAGCAACCTGCTTCTGCTGTACGTCTCGTATGCGATCGTGAAGCTGTTCCACGAGCTGTGGCACGGGTACGTCTGTCGCCGGTACGGCGGGCCGGTTCACGAGATGGGCATCCTGTTTCTCGTCTTCACGCCGTTCTTCTATTGTGAGGCGAGCAGCGCGTGGGCCTTCGACAGCAAGTGGAAGAAGATCTACGTCTCGGCCGGGGGGATGTACATCGAGCTGTTCCTGGCGTCGATTGCGGCCTTCGTCTGGTTCGGCACGAACCCGGGGATTGTCCACACGCTGGCGTATAACGTGGTCTTCGTCGCGAGCGTTTCGACCGTGCTGTTCAACGGCAACCCGCTGCTCCGTTATGACGGGTACTACATCCTGTTCGACCTCCTGGAGGTGCCGAACCTGTGGACCAACTCGCACGCGTACCTGCGGTATCTGGCGACGCGTTACGTTCTGGGCCACAAGCAGGAATCGCCCGCCGAGATGGTCGGGCAGCGCGTGCTGTACGTGGTGTACGGGATCGCCTCGTTCTTCTACCGGATCGCGGTCTGTGTGGGGATCATTCTATTCGTCAGCGGGCAGTTGAAGGGCCTGGGGTTGCTTCTGGCCCTCGGGGCCTTGTTCGCCTGGGTGGTGGTGCCCGTGGGCAAGGGCGTCAAGTACATGTTCTTCACGGCCTCGACGCGGTCGCAGCGGTGGCGGTCGGGGTGGGTGATCGGTGGGGCGGTGGCCGCGGCCGTGGTGGTCCTGGGATTCGTCGATGTGCCGATGCGGCTGTACATGACGGCCGCCGTCGACTACCGGGAGGTCCAGGTCGCACGGGCCGACGCGCCGGGCCACGTCGCCGAGGTCCGCGTGCGAACCGGACAGCGCGTCGCAGTCGGGGACGTGCTGGCCCGGTTGACCAACGAGCAGCAGATGGCCGAGTATCGCAAGGCCAAGGCGGAGCTGGCCTACGTCACGTCCCAATACGCCGCGCTCGAGCCGACCGACACGGCGGCCGCCCAGGCCATCAAACCGCGCATCGAGGCCAGGAAGAACCACCTGGACGACCTGGCCAAGAAAACCGCGTCGCTGACGATCAAGGCCACCATCGACGGCGTGGTCGTCACGGGTCGACTGGACGAGCTGATCGGGCAGTACAAGAGCACGGGCGACGAGATCATGACCATCGCCGACACCGACCACCCGCTGCTCAAGGCCGCCATCGACCAGGAGGACATCTACGAGTACCGCGACGCCGTCGGTGAGCCCGTCGAGGTCCGTCTGCGATCGCGCCCGGCGGAGGTTCTGGCCGCCCGCATCGATAAGGTCAGTCCGCGGAGCACGCGGGACGCGCCGCATCCCGCGCTGACCATGAGCGCGGGCGAAGACCTGCTGCTCGACCCGCAAGCCGATTCGGACACCCCCAAGCTGCTCCACCCCTGTTTCGTGGCCGAGATCGTCCCGACCGATGCGGACCTGCGTCTGCCCGGCGGGGCGGTCACGCGCGTCCGTTTCGAGGCCAGACCTCGCCCCCTCGCCGTCCAGTGGTATCGCAAGGCCGTCCGGCTCGTCCGAACCCTGTGGCTGTGATGGCCGGTAGGTGCGCGACATAGCGCCGGATGTGCCGAGCAGACGTGTGTTTTCGCCCAACGATCTTCAACAGCCACACCTAGCAATTCCACAATTTCGCAGCGCCGCACCTGCGCCGCATTCTGGGGGCACGGATGTCCATGACAAGCGCGGGAACGGACGGACCGCCGACGCCGAAGAACACAAGGAGTGTTGTACCACCGGTCGTACCCACTTCCAAGAAATGCTGTCGGATGACCCTCAACTTGCGGCCGTCATCCAGGCCTGACCCGACCTGCCTGAGGCGATAAGGGCGGGGACCGTGGCGATGGTCCGGGCGGCGAGCGAATGATCCGCGTGTGCGCTGGTGACAGCGGTAACGGTAACACAACCCGTGCTGATGAGGTCGTGAGCGGGGGTCCGGTTGACGGGCTAAGCGATCCGGGACAGCCGGATCGTCTTGTCTGTGCGGCCTGGCTGCTTGTGTCGGCCTGCTTCGACCAGGGGCCGTGTCCCTCCAGGGCAAAGGCCCGTGAGTGCGCCGAGACCGGGAACGCCTTTGCGGTGTCCATGGCTCGGATGTGTCGTTAATTTCCGGACAGTTGACAACCGTGCGGCGTATACCTAGCTTTGATGACATGGGCCGCGTCTCGTCGCTTAGGCCCTTCTTTGCAAGGCAGCACTTTATCAGGTCTCTGGGACAGGAAACCACATCCAAAGAGAAGGGCGACGCGGCGGAGAGTGTACGCGCGCCCCCATATGCGATCACGGTGGCAACAGGCATGCGAGATGCCGGAGATCGACCATGTCCACACCGGGGAGCCGCCCCCTGCACCAGCCTTATGTGGCCATACTGGCGATGTTCTGCCTCGTGCTCGCGCGATGCCGCAGACTCGCCGCAGACGAAGCGAACGACCTGAGCGATCCCTACGGGCCGGACGGGACCGACGGAACGGAGGCAATCGGCGGCGGTACCTATCACGCGAGCATCTCGTCGGGCGGGCGGTATGTGGCGTTCAATAGCAGCGCCACCGA
>CAYOGX010000108.1:0-9301 GCA_964403235.1 uncultured Planctomycetales bacterium
CCTCACGGTACCGGTCGGTCTTCTTGAAGGCCTCGAATCGCTGCTCGACCACGTCTGTGAAATCGGGCATCGGCAGCCGGACGCCCTTTCGTGCGACCAACACCTCCCAGCGGAGCGCCGCCTTGTCCCAGGGATCGGCCTGGAGCCCGGACATGTACATCGTGAACAGATAGATGGCCAGCCCGCAGATCCCCAACAACATCGCGTTGAGCAGGCACAGGCCCAGCCACTTGCCCAAGATGAACTGCCATCGCGGGATCGGTTTGGACGCGATCGTGTAGATCTGACGCTCCGTCACCTCCTTGCTCAGCGACTGGCAGGCCACGAACACCGTCATGATGCTCAGCATCACGAGCACCAGCATGTGGCTGTAGGTCAGGAAGGTTTGGACGCGGCCCTTGAGCGTGCCGTCGCCTTCCCAGATGAACGGGCCGATGGGGATGACGGCCACCAGAACGATCAGCAGCACGAGGGCGATCTTCATCCGGATGGCCTCGGCGATCATCGTCCGCGCGACGGCCCACGTCCTACGCACTGCCATCGTCCTCCTTGCCCGCCTCGCCCGTCAGCTCGTCGATGACGCGCCGGTCGGGCTCGGGCTCTGCCGGTGGGGGTTCGGTGGACTCCGCTTCGGTCTTCTGCTGATCGGGTGCGGTGGCTTCGACGAGCCGGTCGATGACGGCCTCGCCCTCGGCTTGGGTCGGGGGCGCTTGGGACAACCCGGCCGGAGCCTGGTCTTGCTCGGCCTGTCCGCCGGCCGCCACAAGGTCTTCGATGAGCGCGTCCCCTTCGCGGGACGCCCCTTCGCCCCGCAGGAACCCCGCCACGCCCGCGCCCTCGGCCACGCCGGACGTGGCGATCCGGGCCTGTTGTGCCTCACGGACGATCCGAACGAAGAACGTCTCCAGCCGGTCGCTTGGGGCCGCCACCTCGAGCACCTCCTTGCCCTCCAGCCGCTGGACGAGTTGCCGGACCCGCTCGATCGTCTCGGGCCCGAGCTTCTCGGTCGTGATCTGCGTCATCTCGCCGCGGCTCAACAGCTCACGGACCGGGCCCAGGGCACGCCGCTGCCCGCCGTACAGGATCGACACCCGGTCGCAGACGTCTTCCACGTCGGCCAGCAGGTGGCTGCACAGCAGGACCGTCTTGCCGCGGCGGCGGAGCTCCTCGGTGATCAGGTCCTTGATCTGACGCGTCCCCAGCGGGTCGAGCCCCGTCGTCGGCTCGTCGAGGATCAGCAAGTCGGGATCGTTGATCAGCGCCTGCGCCAGCCCGATCCGCCGCGCCATCCCCTTGGAGTACTCGCCCACCCGTCGCCGCGCCACCCCCGCCAGACCGACCATGTCCAGCAGCATGTCGATTCGTCGTTGCCGTTCGCGGCGGGGGTATTGGAACAGTCTGGCGTAGTAGTCCAGCGTCTCGCGGGCGTTCAGGAAGTTGTACAGGTACGACTCTTCGGGCAGGTACCCGATGCGGTTCTTGACGGCCACGTCCGTCGGCAGTCGACGGAACACCAGCGCCCGGCCCCGCGTGGGGTACAGCAGTCCCAGCAAGATCTTGATCGTCGTGGTCTTGCCCGAGCCGTTCGGACCTAGCAGGCCGAAGACCTCACCCGGCTCCACCCGCAGGTCCAGGTCGGATACTGCCGTGACCCGGTCGCGCCGCCAGAAGTCCTTGAAGACCTTGGTCAATGCAACGGTTTCGACGACGGGCGCGCCATCACCACTCATGTCCGCAGTCGCCTCCGAGCCGCGCTGGGGGACACGGCACCCGCCCGAGCCGGCCCGATCGTTCGCGCTACGCGGGCCCCCTACCCACGTCCTGGAGCTTCTTTTCCTGCTCGGCTTGGTCCCAGCGGGGGGGCTCGTTGATGTCGATCATCAGCGGCTCGCCCTTGAGCATGAACACCTTGCTCTCGGCCTTCTCCAACACGGCCTGCTTGGTGTCTTCCCACAACCGCCGCAGCACGATCTCGGGGTTCTTGTCCTTCTCGACCTTGAGCCGACGGAAGGTGACGGCCTCGCCCCGAACCTCCTGGATCAGGTTGGTCTTGTAGCTGCGGGCCGCGTCGATCGTCTCGCCGGCGGCGCCCTTCGTCTCGTCGCTGAGCAGCAGTGCCTCAATCTCGGCTTGATGCTTCTTAGCGGCGGTCTGGTCTTTCCGACGGCGTGCCGCTTCATACCGATCGATCGCGGCCGCCAACGGTTCGTGAGCCGCACCCGCCACGTCGTTCAGGATTTGCGACGCGGCTCGCTGGGCCTCCCGGATCTTCTGGTCCGCCTCGCTGGCCGCCTCCGTCACCGCCATGAACGCCTTGCGGACCTGTAGCGGCGGCGTCGGCATCTTCACATTTACCGACACCACTGAGATACCGGAACTCAGCCGCCCAAGGTGCTCGTCGGCCCGTCTCTTGACTTCCGCCTGGACCGCCGTGATCCGATCGCTCAGCACGTCGTCGGCCTTGAAGTGCGCCACCGTCCTCAGCACCGCGTTATCGAACACCGCCTTGACCAACTCCTGCTCGCCCGCGACCGACGTGAGGTATTGACGCACGTTCGATACCTGGTACTCGATCGTCCACAACGCGTGCAGGAGGTTGTGGTCCCCGGTGATCAGACACCCGTCCTGGCCCGGCACCAACGACCCCATCCGGGTCCCGAACTCGTCGATGGTCATGGTCTTGCTGAGCTCGTCCCGGGAGAACATGAACGTCTCGATCTCGAGGGACTTGACGCGGACGTCGACCATTTCCCGGCTATCGATGGGGTACGGCCAGGACCAGTGTTTGCCCGGGTCCTTGGGCGTGCCGGGTTCCTTGATAGCCCCGAAGCGCAGCACCAGCGCCTTGGCCTGCGGTGGCACGGTGAAGAACCCCGAGTGCCGCGACCAGCCCAGGAACGCGATGACCAGCAGCAGCATGACGGCCTTGAGGATCCAGAAGCTGACGCGAAGCGCATCGGCCAGCGACTGGCTCGCCGGGTCCAGGCCCTCCTCCGGTCCCTCGGGCCGGCTCGCGTCCGCGTCGCTCATGTCGGGCTGATCCGTCACTTCTTGGACTCCTGAAGCGCCACATCGCGCAGGCGTTTGGCGCTCCTCGATGCGTCGGAGGCCTTCTGCGGGGTCCCCTTTTTCGACGGCGGCTTGGGTTCCTTGGGCGCCTTGATCTTCACCTCGCCCCCGACCACCGGCTGGTCCTGCTTCAGCATGTCGATCCCCGGGATCTCCTCGTCGAGGAAGAAGGTCGTCCGGCTCGCGAGCGCTTCTCTGAGCAGCTCCAGCTTGCGGAGGAACATGGCGAAGTCCTCATCCCTGCTGAAGACCTTGTACTCTTCGGCGGCGGCGGCCTTTCCTTCGGCCCGAATTTGCTCGGCCTTGAGCGAGGCGAACGACAGGATCTGTTGTTTGAGCGACTCGGCCTGGGACCGGATGCGTCGTGCGATGGCCTCGCCTTCGCTGCGGGTCTTTTCCGCCATGGCTATTCGCTGCGCACGCATCTGCGCGAAGACCTTGTCCGTCGTCGTCTCCGGCAGCACGATTCGTCGGACCCCGAGCGTCTCGATGGCGATGCCGTACGGCCTGGCCCGCTCGGCCACCCCCTTCTTGATCGACCCCTCGATCTCGCCCAGCTTCAGTTCCGCCGGATTGGTCGAGACGAATTCCCTGAATTCGCGTTCTCCCACCACCGCGCCGATCTCGCTGCGGAGGTGAGCGCGCAGCCGGTCTTGCGCCTCCCGCACCGTCTCGACTTTCTGGAGGAACGCCACGCCGTCCGCGATCCGCCACCCGCAGTACACCGTGAGGATCAGGATCTGCCGATCTTTCGTCTGCGCCTGTTCCTCGGGGGAGTCCAAGATCTGAATTCGCTTGTCGTACCGGACCACGCCCTGGATCGGCCAGGGCCACTTGAACTTCAGACCGGCCTCGTTCGGGTCGCAAGTGTTCGGATCGGCGGGTTTGCCGAAGGTCGTCTTGATCGCGATCTCCGTGAACCGCACCTGATAGGTGATGGCGTAGATCAGCAACAGCAGGACCAACGCCACCCCCGCCACCAAAGAGGGAAAGTTCCGTTTCATCGGTCGCTCCGACTATTCTGGCGGGACGTCGTATTCGATCTCATCCAGCCGTACCCGCTCGCGCTGTATGGCGTCGTAGCGGACGAAGACCTCGCCGTCTCGGGCGATTACGTACTTGTCCGCGTCGCGAAGTCCATCGATCAACACCCCGACGATCAGCCGCATCTTGTACAGACGAGGGGACCACTTGTAGGCGCCCAGCTCTTTCAGGAAGCTGTACGCACGGGCCCGCGCGGTGTTCTCCTTCCACCAGCGATCGGCGCGGGCGAGGGCCACGGTCCGGGCCGCTTCGCCGCTGACCGCCTCCAAATCGCCTGGCTTGCCGGCGAACAGCCGTTCCAGTTCGGCTTGGGTCTTGGTGATCTCCGCCTCGGGCGCCCGTTCGTCCTCCAACTGCTGGACCCGCACGATGGCCCCGGCCAGTCGCTCGGCCCGATCGCGACTGCCCGCCACCTCCGACAGGATCTTGTTGGCCTCGCCCTTCGCCTTCGCCTCGGCCGCCCCCTTCTCATACTTGGCGTTCAGGTACGCCTCGAACTCCTTGGCCACCTTCTGGGGCGGGTGGAGGTTCTCCAGACCGACGAACGTGATCGCGACGCCGACCTTCATCGCGTCGCACCTGGCCTGGATCAGATCTTGAAGCTCGCTTGCGGCCCGCCGGCGCTGGATGGCCAACAACGAGTCGAGGTCCTTGCTGGCCACATACTTGACCAACTCACCGTACGCTACGCTCTCGATCAGTGTATCGGGATTGTCATAGTTGAACGCGAATTGATACAGGTCCCGCACACGATACATCACCGGCATCGCCACCCGGATCAGGTTTACCGCTGGCGTTCGCGGTCCCTCCCCGGATACGGCCCGGGTGGTCGCGGGCATGGTGGCTGCCACGGCCCGCTCCACCTCCGGGCGGACCGGCATCACGAAGTCCACCTCCTCACCCGGTCCGTGCACCGGGTTCGTCCACAAAATCAAGGTGGGCTCACCCTCCGTGTCGGAAGGACGCTTCCGTTTCCACGGGCCGAACCCCAGGAGTGCGGTGTGGATGTGATCCACGCGATAGCGCGTCGCGCGATCGATGGGCCACGGCCACTTGAAGTGCAGACCCGGCTTGAGCGCCTCGATCGACCGATCGCTCAGTCCCACAGGATTGCCAAACCGCTCGATGATCGCCCGCTCGCCCGGCTCCACAATGACCACGCACGTCATCAGGAACAGGACCACCACGGCCGCCCCCACCAGCACCAGCGCCCAACGCTCCAGGAGCTGATAAAACCACGTCTTGCTGACCTCGAACCCGAACTGGTAGTTGACGGCATCGGCGATCGTGCGGGCGATCCCACCCGGCTCGCTGATCAGGCCTAGCAGTCGGCTGTCGAACGCGGGTCGCTCGACCTCCCCCGGCCGGCGGGGTCGGTAGATGTCGAACACCAGGTTGAAGATGAACTCCAACCCGATCACGCACATCACGAACGGGATGATCTTGGCGAAGACCTGCTCGGGCGTGGCCTTGCCGTACGCGGTAAAACCCAGCATCGCCGCGGTCAGCCCACAGATCAGCGCGTTACCGGTCAGATAGCTCCCGCCGGCGCGGATCAGCCGCCACATCTCACCGATTCGGGCCATCCCCACCGTGTAGCGGCTGAACAAGAAGCTTAGAAACGCCACGCCACCCACGAACGCCAACGATACGCTGGCGTTCGTCACCGCGGGCCATTCCAGCGACCCGATGGGTTCGGTCAGGTACCACGTAGACAACCCGAGCCCCACCGCGATCAGGTACACGGACGTCAACAACCCCGCCGCCGGCAGCAACCATCGCCGCATCCACTCCAGGCGGGTCCGCGCGACCAACAGGGCGTCGACGCCGGGGCGGTCTTCGGCGAACAGGGCCTCGGCACCCAGCGCCTCACGATCGCGGTCGATCTGTTCGGCCTCGAGCGTTTCCAGGTGAACCAATTTCTCTTGGTGGTAGATCAGGAGGGTGGCCAGCCAGATGATCACACCGCCCAGAACGAAGAACGCCGTCACGATTGCGGCGCTCGATCCGTTCCACAACGCCACCAGCAACAGCACCGCGAAGAAGACCAACTGTAGGAACAAGCCGCCCAGGCTCGCGACCTCAGCGCGTCGGATGGATTGCGTCAAGGGTTCCCGGCTTGATTCACGCGATTCAGCCATTAGGCCTCCACCTGAGTAGGACAGATTCCCGAAAACCTACGCGATGTCCTGTCGAGCAGTGCCCCAACCCCTTGTGATCAACCCACACAGCTTAGTCCCTGCCGGGCAGGATGTCCAGACGACAAGCACGTCGGGCGCGGGTCGCGGGCCGCCCGGTCCTCACCCCAGGCGCCTCCGCCAGTCGCCCCGGCTCGACCCGCCGGCCCGCCAGGCCACCCCTTCATGGGCCCGGATGGTTGGACGGAGCCTGGGTCGGCTACCGTCATTGTTCGCGACCCGCAGGGCCGCTGGCAACACCCAACTGGCAATAACTTCGCTTTTCTGCCGAACCGGGGCTTTCCAGACCGCCGCCCAGCCCGCATAATTCCTTACCGGGCAACGGTCAGACCGATGCCGGCCCGGGGCGTCCGAACGGCTTGGACACGTTTGTCGTACCATCGGCAGGACCACGCGCTTCATGCTCACCAAGCTACTGGCGATACTGCGAAACACCTTCACCGAGACCATTCGGCAGCCGGTCTTCGGGCTGCTGATCTTGGTCATCATGGCCTGTCTGACGATCAACACCTCGATCGCCGCTTTCAGCACCTCACCGAGCGACGAGATCTACGACGATAACAAGATGCTGTATGACCTGGGACTCAGTACGTTGCTCATCGGCGGGATGTTCTTGGCCGGCTTCAGCTCCACCGGCGTGTTGAGTCGGGAGATCGAGAACAAGACGGTCCTGACCGTCATCAGCAAGCCCGTCTCGCGCCCCCTCTTCGTCATCGGAAAGTTTTTCGGGCTGGCCGGTGCCCTAACCGTCGGGTTCTATTTGTGCGCGACCACCTTCTTCCTCAGCGCCCGGCACGGCGTGATGCAGTCCAGCGTCCACCACTTTGATTGGCCGGTCTTGATCTTCGGCGTGGGCGCAGTGGCGCTAGCCTTCATCGTCGCAACGTTTTGCAACTACTTCTACGGGTGGCAGTTCCCCTCGACCTGTCTGGCCCTCGGTGTGGTGCTGATGACGATGGCGTGCGGCCTGGTGGGCTTCATTGACAGGGAGTGGGCCCTGCAGTCGTTCGCGCAGAAGATCATTGAGGCGCAACTTCCGACGGCCGTGGTGCTCGTTTACTTCGCCGTGCTCGTCTTGACGGCTGTGGCCCTGGCCGCCTCCACCCGACTCGGGCAGGTCATGACGTTGCTGCTCTGCTTCCTGGTGCTCGGTTTGGGTTTGACTTCGGACTACTTTTTCCAGCCCTACGCGTTTCCGGCCTATCAGCCGTTCGCGGCTACGCAGCCCTCGGCGGCCGATGATCCGTGTCTGCTGTACGATCCGAACCGCCCCGAAACGGCGGCGAGGGCCCGCGCCGGCACCGGCGAATCGCCGGACCAGACCGACCTGGCCAAGTCCGAAGCACACGAGCCGCCTTCGCCACGCTACGTCCAAGCCGGCAAGCGAGCCGCCCGGACGCTGGCCCGCATCGTCTACGCGGTCATCCCCAACATGCAGTTCTTCTGGGTCAGCGACGCCATCATTCTGCGCCGGCCCGTCCCGGGCGAATTCGTGTTACGGATCTTGGGGTACGCGGCCTTCTACGTGGTGGCCCTGGTGTTGCTGGCCGTCGCCCTGTTCCAAACGCGGGAGGTCGCTTCCGAGGTCTCCGCCAGCGCCGCCCCCCCCGTTGTCCACCTGCTCGCCGTCGTGGGCCGCGTCTTTGCCGGGCTCCAGGTGGCCGCCGGCCTCTGGTGGGTCTTGACCCAGGCCGTCGCGCCAGGACAGACGGACCTCTGGCGAAACATCCTCATCAGCGCAGCCGGCGTCTTGTTGTGGTTCTTCTGGGGCTGGTTCGGGCGGGGCATGAAATGGACGTGGTTCCTGGCCATCGCCCTGGTCGGTATCGGGCCGTTTGCGGTCATGGCCTATGTCCTGTACGTGGACCCCAGATCGTTCAACCCGCTGTTCGCGATGCCGGGCATCGCGGCCGTCCTGGTCCTGACCATCATCGGCAAGAACAGCCGGCTGTACTTCGGCTTCGGCGACAGACCGCCACGCCGGCGCCGGCAGAAGGCTGCACCCCATGCAGGCTGATATCGACCGCGTCCTGATACCACAGGATCGCATCGCCGCACGCGTGGCCGAAATCGCCGATCAGATCGCCCGCACCTATCCCCATTCCGACCAGGGCCTCATCATCGTCTGCATCTTGAGCGGCGCGTTCATCTTCGTAGCCGATCTGATCCGCCGACTGCCCATCAAGATGAAGATCGGTCTGATGGCCGTGTCCAGCTATCCGGGCAAGACGACCGAGTCGCAGGGCCCGGCCCCCCTCGAGCCGTTCCAGGTCGACGTGGCCGGACGAGACGTCTTGATCGTCGACGACATCCTCGACACCGGCCAGACGCTCCGCGCCGTCCAGACCGAGCTGGCCCGGCGGCAACCCGCCAGCCTGCGAACCTGCGTGCTGCTCCGAAAACCCGACCGCGCCCCGGACGACGTCCGGGCCGATTTCGTGGGGTTCGACATCGAGAACGTCTTCGTCGTGGGATACGGCCTGGACTACGACGGGCACTATCGCAACTACCCCCACATCGCCGTGCTCAGGCCCCACCTGTACGACTAGGCGGGCCGTGGCGGATTCTGCGGGGCGAGAAATACCCCGCGATGCCGATACAATACGCAGAATGGGTGTCTGGCTGGACCCCGTGCGTCACGGGTGGGTGGTATCCGCTCGGCGTGTCTCGCATGGCCCCGCCGGACCGCCATGCAGGGCGATCGCCAACGGAGGTCGCATGATCAGTTCGTGCACCCAGGTCCGCGTTTCCGACAGTCCATCGCCGGCGATGGTCGAGGCCAACGCCCAGGCGGAGCAGACCGCCTACGCCGCGGACGAGACGATCCCCGCCCACCTCCTGGACGGCGGCGAGATCGTCGAGCTCAAGCTCAAACCGTCGCTCTGGTTCATCCTGTTCACGTCCTTCCGGACGCTGCTGGCGATGGCCCTGGTCGTGCTGCTGTCGTCCCCGCTGAGTCGGGCACTCGGTCCGGTGGGGCTGACCCAGCC
>CAYOGX010000109.1:0-9289 GCA_964403235.1 uncultured Planctomycetales bacterium
CCGAGACCAAGGCCACGTTCCGGTCGGCGCTGGACCGGATGACCGAGACGCGCGGTTTCGTATTCACCTGTGCGGCTGCGGCCATCTACGAATGGGTCGAGCAGAACGATCCGAAGATGTTCGCCGAGATCCGCCGTCGCGTGCAGCAGGGGCGATGGGTCATCACCGGCGGGTGGTGGATCCAGCCCGACTGCAACATCCCGTCGGGCGAGTCGTTCGTCCGGCACGGGTTGTATTCGCAGCGGTATTTCGGCGAGAAGCTGGGCCGGCGGGCGCGGATCGGCTACTGCGTCGATTCGTTCGGGCACGCGGCCACGCTGCCGAAACTGCTGGCCGGCTGCGGGCTGGACGGTTACGTCTGGATGCGGCCGGACCGGCGCGAAAACGACCAACTCCCCTGGCCCGTGTTCTGGTGGGAGACGCCCGACGGCAGCCGCGTCCTGTCGATGCGGATCATGACGTCGTACACGTGCGGCGACGCGGAGGGCCTCGAACGGCGAATCGAGGAGATCCCGCATAGACACATGCGTCCGCCGCTGACACGTGACGCGATGTGTTTCTACGGCGTGGGCAACCACGGCGGCGGGCCGACAAAAGCGCAACTGGCCGCTGTCGAGTCGTGGCGCAAAGACCGGTCCAAACCGAAACTCGTGTACAGCTCACCGGACGCGTTTTACGACGTGGCCGTTCAGGCCGGCGACGCGCTGCCGCGATACCGCGGCGAACTGCAGCATCACGCGTCGGGCTGCTACGCGGCCGTCAGCCTGATTAAGGCGCTCAATCGTCGCGCCGAGGAGACGCTGCTGGCGGCCGAGCGGTGGGCGAGCGTCGCGCGAATGGCCCTGGGCCGGGCCGCGCCCGCCGAGGCACTGGCCCGGGCGTGGAAACACGTCCTGTTCAACCAGTTCCACGACATTATGGCCGGCACGAGTGTCGAGGAGGCCTACGTCGACGCCCGTGACCAGCTCGGCGGCGCGATCCACCAGGCTGCCTACGCCCTGAACAACGCACAGCAGATGGTCAGTTGGAACGTCGACACGCAAGGCGAGGGCATGCCGGTCTTCGTGTTCAACAACCAGACCCAGCCGTTCGAGGGCGTGGTCGAGACTGAAGACATCAGCTATGACCTGGTCGGCGGGCGGCGCTATTTTGCCGACAACGCCGGCACGCCCATCCCGTTCCAGACGATCGAGCAGCACACCCGGACGAGGAAGAACCGCGCGGTTTTGTACGTAACGTTGCCGGGATTGGGGCATCGATTGCTGCGGCTGTGCGAAGGCCGCGCGCCGTCGTCACGAAGGCTGCTCGGCAAGCGGGCCGTCCGGGTAGCGGTCAAGTTAACGCGCTCAGGTCCGTGGCGGATCGAGAACGATCGGCTTCGGGTCGAGATCGATCGCAACGGCCTGGTGCAGATCCGCGACAAGAGGGCCCGCCGGCGCGTGTTCGCCGCACCGGCCGGCACGCCGCTGGTGATCGAAGACAAGTCCGACACGTGGAGCCACGGCGTGTTCCGGTTCGACAAGGTCATCGGGCGGTTCAAGAAGACGTCGGTCAGACTGATCGAGGCCGGGCCGGTGCGGGGCGGGGTCCGCGTCAAGTTCCGCTACGGCAATTCGACCTTGATGCTGGACTACCTGCTCGGCGCGGGCGAGGGGCACGTCGAGGTCCGCGGCGAGATCCACTGGCACGATGCGTGGAAGGTCGTCAAGCTCGCCCTGCCCGTCAACGTCGCGACCGACCGCTGCACGGTCGAGATCCCCTACGGCACGATCCGCCGCCCGGCCGACGGCGAGGAGGAGCCGATGCAGCAGTGGGTCGACGTGAGCGGCCCCACGGGCGCTCGCGGCCGCGGACCGCGGTGCGGACTGGCCGTGGCCAACAACAACCGTTACAGCCACAGCGTCCACGGCAGCGAGATCCGCATCACGTTGCTGCGCAGCCCGGCCTACGCGTTCCACGACCCGTTCCCGATCGACTACGAGGGCGACAACCGCATCACCGACCAGGGCCCGCAGCCGTTCCGCCTGCTGCTGATCCCCCACGGCGGCAACTGGCGACGGACGGACGTGATCGGCAAGGCCAGGCAGCTCCATTGCCCACCGAACGTCCTGTTCGAGACGGTCCATCCCGGCAAGCTGCCGCCCGAGCTGTCCGCCGTCACGTGCGACGCGCCGGGCGTGGAGGTCAGCGTCGTCAAGCAGGCCGAGGACGGCCGCGCCCTGATCGTCCGTGCCTGCGAATGGTTCGGCCGGGCGACCCGGGCCAAGTTCGCCCTGCCGCTACTAAAGCGACGCTGGCGGGCCACGTTCACCCCGAGCCAGGTCAAGACGTTCCTGATCCCGACCGAAGGACCCACCCCGTCCGCGAGGTCAACCTGCTCGAGGAGTAGGGCCAGCACAGCCGGCCCTACTTCATGCGTCACCTAGGGGCGACGGATACGCAAGAGACAGAGTTCGCGCGGCGGCAGAGCGAACGTCATGCGCGTTCGGGGGCCCTTGGCGGTGATCGGTTGCGTCGCGATGGGCGTTTGCCTCGCGTCAGACTTGGCGACGAGGGTGAGTGTGTAGTCGCCCGGAGCGAGCAGGTAGAGCTCGGCGGACAGGGGGCGTTTGTTTTCGCCGAAGTGGAACAGCTCGGCGGCGAAGCGGTCGGTGCCCGAGTCGGTCACGAGCGCAGCCAGGTTGCGGGGCGGTGTGAGCCAGCGGACGGCGTTGAGGGGGAAATAGCCGGCGCTGCCAGGGTCGCCCGTCGCGGTCGAGTAGAGCAGCGACGGGCTCGGCGTGTGGAAGTTGCCGATCGGATTGGGACGCATGCCGTTCTGGCCGAACAGCGCGGGAAAGCGCAGGACGCGGTCGGTCCAGCGGACCTCGCTGGTGTAGCCCTCGAAGTTGACCCGCAGCGCTTGGGTGTTGCTCCGCAGGGCGGCGGTCAGCGGCTGCCGATCGCCGTGCAGGCGCATCCGCATGTAGGGCGACATCTCCTTGGCCAACAGCTCGTTGAACTCGGTGCTGCCGGTCAGGAACTTGTGCTTGGCGATGACGCTGGTCAGGCCGCCGAGCTTGGCCGCGCACCAGGCCTCGGTGCCGGGGGCCGGCGGTGTCTTGGGCGGTGACTTGAGGTACTTCAGGCGGGCCCGGGCCATCGATCGGATCGGCTCGAGATACTTCGCCTGCCCGGTCATGTGATGCGTCAGCAGGAGCGTGTGCGTCATGAGGCCCATCGCGCTGGGCCAGAGGTAGAGCGTGTACTCGCCGTGGTTCCTGGGGTCCCACCAGTCGGGGCCCAGGCCGCCGACCTTCCCGTCGGGCCAATGGATCGCGCTGGGGAGGATGCCGGCCGGCTTGCCGCGTTCTGCCCGGGCGGCCGCGTCGACCCACGTGTCCATCCAGGCGGCGAACAGCTCGGTCAGCTTCTTGTCGGCCGTCCGCTGCCAGTAGAGCAACGTCGGTTGAAGAGTTCGGGGGTGGTAGACGGTGTCGCAAGCCCGCTGGGGGGTCGCGTCGACCTGGGTGGCGGTGAAGTAGGTGCTCTTGAATTGTAGGAAACCGCGCTCGTTCTTGCCGGTCCATCGCGTGCGGGTCAGCTCGGCCAGGCGGAGCGCGCGCTGTCGCCAGACGTCGTTGTCGGGATCGATGTGCATCATGGGGGTCATGACGTCGGCGGAGTCCTCGGCCGTGTGTTCCACGTCAGACATGCGCGTCGTGTAGCCCAGCTTCATGTGCGGCTGGCTCATCAGGGCCTCGGAGAATCGCGCCTGCGCCTTGCTGATTTTGGGGCTGTCGAAGCCGATGAGCACGGGCACCCAGAACCGCCACATCTCGCAGTCGTCGCCCCACCCACCGCCGTACTGGCCGTCGGGCTGCATGCGGTGGTCGATCCACCACTCGATGATGTCGGCCAGGCGTTCGAGCCCTTCGCGTTGATGAATGGCCCAGGCCGGCGCGCCAGGCACGGTGGGGTAGCGCTTGCGCGTCCGGATCGGCTCGCCGAGGTACATCCGGGCGATGCGGTTCTCGGGAAACGCCTTGGCCGCCCGTTCGAAGAAGCCCCGCGCCTTGTCGAGGAATTCCCGCCGTCGCTTGGGCTGGGCCCAGATCGAGCCGGACTCCAACGTCACCCACGTGAGCATCCTGCCGCGATACAGATACGTCAGCGGATAGAGGGGCGAGCCCTCGGCGATCTTGAAGTCGTAGTCCTTGGTCCTGCCAGCCTCCCTTCCGAAGTAGGGCAGGTGTTTCTCGTGGACCCACCGATCGATCTCGGCGACGAGCCTTTCGGCATCGGCTTTGAGCGACTTGTCCAGACCCGGGTGTTTCTGGAGTTGGCGTAGAACGGCCAGGCGGGCCGTGTCGTCATCGGCGTTGCCGGCGCGTTGGATGAGGGCCTTCAACGTGGCAGGGCTCTTGCCGCTTCCCAATTCGGCTGCATTCACGCTGACGGCGAGGGCTACGGCAAGCCCTGTCGCGAGGAACCACGGCTCGCCTCGTCCGCGTTGGGCATGTCCGGTCCACACCATGTTTCCGCACCCCATCAGTCACCTTGGTTCCCGTAAGAACGCCAAAACCACTCGCCGAGCCTACCGGATACCCCTGGTCGCATCAAACGTCCCCGTGGGTCTGGCGATTGCGGTCGGATACAATGGCGGCCGGGCGCGAGGCTTCCGTGGCCATCATCGCAATCCTCGTTGCCTTTTCTTTCTTGTAATTGCCCCTCGCGGTCAACGTGATGGGATAAGGCCATTGGAGGATGCGTTCCATGGGCAAGATAGCCTGGGTAAGCAGCGTGGTGGGAACGGCACTGTGTCTCGGGATCACCTCGGCCGGGCCGGGCGCTGCGCAGCGGGCGCGGTGGCGAGGCGTGCACGTCATGGCGTGGGGGCCGGCGGGCGGCCCGGATGGAATCGCCCCGCTCAAGCGTGCGATAACCGAGGTCCTGGTTCCGCTGGGTGTCAACGTCATTGTCTACGAGGTGGGCTACAACTTCGAGTTCCAGTCGCATCCCGAGCTGCGGTACCCCCAAGTGATCACCCGGGCACAAGCTCGCGACCTGGCGCAGTTCTGCAGGCGACATTCGATCCGCCTCATCCCTCAATTCAACTGTCTGGGTCATCAATCCTGGGTGAGGCAGAGCGTTATCTTTCCGCTTATGGTCAAGTACCCGGAGGTGGAAGAGGTGCCGAACCTGCCCCCCGCGAGGGCCGAACGCACGCTCAAGAGCTGGTGTCCGCTGCATCCACGCGTCAACGAGATCGTTTTTTCGCTGATCGATGAGCTCATCGATGCTTTCCAGACCGACGCCTTCCATGTGGGCATGGATGAGGTGTTGGTGATCGCCAGCAGCAAGTGTCCGAGGTGTCAGGGCAAGGACCCCGCCGTGCTGTTCGCCAAGGCCGTCAACGACATCCACCGGCATCTGGTCGGGGAAAAGAAGCTGACAATGCTGATGTGGGGCGATCGTCTGTTGGACGCCTCGAAGAAGGGCATGGGCCATGGGTGGGAAGCGAGCGATGTCGGTACGGCGCCGGCCATCGACCTGATACCGAAGGACATCATCATTTGCGACTGGCACTACAGCGTGCAGGCGGACTACCCGTCGGTGCGGTACTTCCAGGAGAAGGGGTTCCGGGTCTGGCCGGCGAGCTGGAAGAACGTCGAGGCGGCCGAGGCCCTCATCGAGTGTGCTCATCGTGATGCCACGGATCGGATGCTCGGGCATTTGTGCACGTCTTGGGTGCTCACGCCCGGCGCGTTCGCGCGGGGCCTGCTCGGTGAGGGAGATCCAGCGAAGCTCAAGGCCCGAGCAGCCCCCGCTGCGGCGGCCGTCCGCGCCTGCATGACAAAGATAAGGAAGATCACCAAGCGTTCCCACTAGGGCCGGATTCACGCGTCGGGGTCCGGGGAAGGTGGACGGTCCATTCGGGTGCGCCGGCCAGACCGGGACAGCGCTTGCGCGGCGGGATCGGCTCGCCGAGGTACATTCGGGCGATGCGGTTCTCGGGAAACGCCTTGGCCGCCTGCTCGAAGAAGCCCCGCGCCTTGTCGAGGAATTCCCGCCGTCGCTTGGGCTGGGCCCAGATCGAGCCGGACTCCAACGTCACCCACGTGAGCATCCTGCCGCGATACAGATACGTCAGCGGATAGAGGGGCGAGCCCGCGGCGACGAGCTTGTCGGCGTCGGCGTTGCCGGCGCGCTGGATCAGGACCTTGATGGCGTCATCGTCTTCGGGGGCCGCAAGCGCAAGAGGCCCGCCGACCAACGCCGTCGCAAGCGTCGTCATGAGGACCGATCGGACGTGCCGTTCGCCTCGGCCATGTTCGGTCAGCGTCATGTTCCTCTGCTCCCGCCACTGTTCACAACCGGTATCACTTGCGATCGCGGCAGACCATGGCCGCCGGTCTCGCGCCGGGCATGTCCATCCGTGGGGTCCGGCTCAGCATCTCTTGGATCGCGTCGAACGTCCTCAAGATGGCCTGGTAGTCCGGATCGTCCTTGTTCTGGAAAACCGGCTTGCCGCATTTCTCGCTGCCGCCGGCCGATCGGGCCAGTGGGGCCAGCAGGAACCCGTTCAGCGCCGGCTCGGTGATGCGGGTCCAGACCCGCCGCGGGACCTTCCCGTCCTTGTGGCACTGGGCGCACCGTCGCCGGCCGACGTCGGCCAGCGTCTTGTCCAGGTCGGCAGGGTAGAGCTGTCGGCAGCCCTTCGTGTCGGGATAGGCCGTCTCGCTCGTCGCGTAGTACGGGACGTTCAGGTCGATCCAGGCCAGGATCCGCCGACGGCTCCGGTCATCCATGTCGAAGCGCGGCTTGCCGTCCTTGTCTGGATGGCCCGACAGGACGACCTCGGCCAGCTTGCTCCGCGGCGATCCCCAGGCCTTGGGCGTGACCATCAGGATGTTCTGCTCCTGCCCGTTGTACGTCGGGATCCAGCTCACGTAGGGGCTGCCGGCCGGTCCCTGGTTCTCGCGGGCCAGCACGTCGTACGAGACGCTGAAGTAGTCGGTCTTCCCGCCGGTCAGGTCGATCCGCTTGGGGGGATCGACCGCGTTGTGGCACGTCACGCAATACCGATCGAGCACCGGCTGGACGATCCGCGTGTAGCTGAACCGGCCGGGCCCGTCGACGTCGGCGGCGGCCCATTCGGGCGGCTCGAGATCCCTGGGCGGCCTGTCGTAGGCGACGGCGCGACGCGTTCGCGGTGTGGTCCGCCTCGGCTCGTGACAACCGATGCAGCCCTGCACCTCGCCGGGCATGAAGTGGGTGAAGCTCCGCATGCGTTGGACCGCCCGGCCCTGCGCGTCGAGGACCATGAAGTAGATCGGCAAGCCGGCCGGTACGCGGAAGTAGGCCGACCCGTCCTGTTCCACAGGCACCTCACCCAAGACCTGTTTGCCCGCGTACGTCGCGCCGCACGAGATGACCGGGAACTGGAACCCGAACGCCCGCCACTTCGGATCGATCCGCACGCACTTGGCCAGCTCGCGGACGACGCGGATCCGTTTGACCTGCCCGCGCCGGACGTGCGGCTCGAGACCGTCGTAGACGTCCTGGAGATAGACCAGCGCGTCCTCGCGATCGTCGTCCGACGGCGGGAGCGTGGACGGGATGACCGGCGGGCGGCGTCGCGGCCGGATCGGCTGGGCGCAGAAATACTGCATCCCGTCGTCGGGCGCCGGCAGCGCCAGCGACTGACACCCGCCCGAGATCGTCCGCACCAGCAGCGGCCCGCGGATCGAGACCAGAAACCGCACCGCGTCCAGCGGCAGCGGACAGCTATACTGCTTCGTCCCGCCGGTGTTGCCGTTGCCCTGGTTGACGGGCGGCACGGGGACGTCGGGCGTGATGTTCCGGATGGCCGCCTGGGCGTTCACGCCCAACGACCGGTCGATCACGCCGATCGCGCCGCGCGTCGGGCCGTTGTGCCCGGTCATCGTGCAGATGATGTGCGTCGTGCCGGGGATCGGCCGCGGTTCCATGAATGTCCCTGGCGAGAGCACGCGATTGCCGAAGAACCCCGACAACCCCGTCCCGTCGGGGTTGATCGTCCACAGGCTCTGGATGGGGATGGCCGGCTTGTCGACGTATTCCCAGCGGCTGTAGATGATCCGCCCGTCGTCGAGGACCTGCGGCGTGAAGTCGTTCAGGTAGTTCGCCGACAGCTTACGGACGTTCGACCCGTCGGCGTCCATTCGATGGACCACGCCCACCGGCGCGTGCCAGCAATAGGCGAACTGCACCGACCGCGTGCTGAGAAACGCGATCCCCCCGTCCGGCAGCCAGCACCCGTTGTAGTCATGCCACGGCCCGTCGACGAGCTGCCTCAGGTCGGTACCGTCCACATTGATGGTCCACAGGTGGTAGCCCTGGTCTTGGGTGCGGCGCCAACTGAACAGGATCTTCTCGCCGTCGTACGACAGGTCACAGTCGAGGATCTGGCCGGTGGGCGACGAGACCAGCTCGACAAACTGGCCGTCCGCCTCATGTGCCGAGGCCACGTACAGCCTGCACCCGGCTTTGAAACCTTCATAGTGATACGTGTAGACGTGCGTGGCGACGATTTCGTGCCGCTTGATCAGCACCAACTTGTCGACGTCGAACAGCAGGACGTCGCGCTGGAGGCGTGCCAGCGCCTCGTCGATCTCGGCCCGTCGTTCCTGCGCGGTCGCTTCTTCTTTTGCAGCTCTGATGGCCTGCTCGGCACGTTGCAGTCGGTCCAGCCGGGCCAGGTGCGCGGGGGCCTGGGAATAGCCCTCGCCGTGCAAGTCCATCAGCTCGCGGATCAGCCGTCGCAGCTTTTGGCAGTCAACCCGGTCTACCCACGGCATGCCCGCCAGCGCGTCGTGCTGCGCCGATCGCCTCACGAATCGCGCAAGCGCCTTGTCGGTCGGCGGTGTGGCGAAGACCTGGATCTCGGACGCGCCCGGGTTGTACCCGCCGTAGGAGCTGGTGAACGCGAGCACGACCTTGCGAACCCGTGCGGGCGCCGGCAGCCTGATCCGCTGCGGGCCGTGGGCCATGTTCAGCCGGCCCGTCACCACCGGTTCGGCCGACCCGTCCAGGAGGACCTCGTAGTCCTTCCAGCACTCGTTGACGAACCAGGCCGTCCGGCCGTAGTAGACGATCTCGGCCACCGTTACCGGCGCGTCCCATTCGAGCGTCAACGTCGCGCCGTTCCGATGGGTCTTGCCGTTCACGGCCCAGGCCAGGCCCACATCCTGCTTGCCGTCGGCGGCGGGCACGTGTCCATTGGCGACGAACTTGGCCTGATAGTCCTTGCTGTAGGCCGAACTGG
>CAYOGX010000110.1:0-9277 GCA_964403235.1 uncultured Planctomycetales bacterium
TGAGCTCGCCCTCGAACTGGCCCGGCCGGTCCGTCTCGAGCACCCAGTGGAGGGTCGGTTTCAGGATCGTCTCGTCGATCAGGGCGGGGAAGATCGGCGTGCCCGGCGTCCCGAAGCGGAGCTTGCCGTCCACCTCGATGACCGGCTGGCCGCCGCCGCCGCTGGCATACGCGCGCTGGGTGTACTGATACTGCTGCCCGTAGCGTCGCAGGCCGGCCTGGTGCATCACGTACCCGCTCCGGATGATCTTGCCCTTGACCACCTCCTCACGCTCGCCCCGCCGGACGAGGAAATCGATGGTCTTGCCCTCGTACAACGACAGGAGCAGCCCCTGCGAGACCGGGTCAGCCCGGTAGTTCTGCTCGAGGATCTGCAAGGCGTGCTTGCCCGTCGGGTCGCGCAGGATCACCGAGTCCGGCTCCAGATGGGCGGTCGTCTCGGCAAACCGCACGTTGTTGACCCCCTCTTGAAGGTCGAGCGGGATGGTCTCGCGGACTACGGCAAAGTCCTGGTTGTAGACCGTCACGGCCGGCGGCGCCCCGGCGACCCCATCGACCACGACCAGGACACCCACCCACCACGCCAGAAGAAACGACCGGTTCGTATCGCGCATCGCAGAGCTCCTGTTAGTGACCTTGAGTTCCCAACATTGTTGTGACGGCGCACGCCCGCAGATGTTCCCGTGCGTTCTTGTTTCCATGAGAAGTTGTTTCGCAATCAACGCGTACGGATTTGCCCGAAATCGGCTCCCCGGTTGTCCCGCCGGGCCCAACGGGTGCCATGGGGAAGGCCCCATCCGCGAGGATGGGAACTTGCCCGTGCGATAGCGCGTCATCGCGCGAACACGGGTAGACTCCGACCCTAACGGGTCGGAGTCTACCCACCCAGTCGCGCGCGAAACTGTCTGACCTAAGACGGCACTAGCGTTAACTGCCGCTTGGGTGCGGCCCGACCCTCGTCACGAGGCGTACTGTCGTGACGGGCTGGGCAGACCGAACCGCCAGACACGTGTGCCGAGGGCCGTCCGACCGCCTGACCGTCGCGTCCGGTGCTCCGTACTGGCGGACGTGTATCGGTTCGCTAGCCTCAAGCCGTATCTCTGCGTCAGGCCAGCGGACTCGCGCGGATGTCCCCTCTGTCGAGACGTCCACGGGCTGGTCCGTGCCCAAGTGCCATCGGAACTGCACGACGTCCTTCTTGCCCGGCTTCAGGTGCACCTCGTCTTGGATTGTCAACGCCTTCGCGGTCCACGTGACGTTGCGCTGCCAGCGCTCGGTCTCCGCGTAGCAGCGGCTTGCGTCGACGGTCACGGCCCCGCCTTGGGCGTCGAGCCGTTCGATCTGGATGGGCGCGATGCCGCGTGGCCGCTGCCAACCGGCGTAGTCCGCCCGCTTCTGAACGGGATACGGGCGCTTCGGAAGGAACTTGCCCACCTGCAATACGTTGTGCCCCGCGCCGGAAGCATAATGGACGCCCATGTCCGGGTCGGAATAGGAAGGCGTGCCCGCCTCGATCAGGATCGCCTTGCCCCGGTAGATGTAGTTGACGTGGCCGCGGTCTTGATGGTCGTGCTGATCCAGCCGGTGCCCGCCCCGGACCCAGACCCCGGTCGCGTCGTCGGCCCAACGGTCGCGCCAGACGACCATGGGCGCGCGCTCGTAGGCCGCAAACAGGCTTGGCGTCCGGCGACCCAATCCCTTGCCGGTCACACTCGCCACCAGGCCAATCAAGTCATCCGTCGGTCCATCGAACTGGTGCGTCAGCGCCCAATTCGCCACGTCGCTGCCGCCCGCGAAGACCAACAGGCCCAGCATCGACCGCCAATGCCCGTGAGTCCGCGGGACCGCCGCGTGTCCCGCGTCGAAACAATTGACGGTCATGCGGCCCGGCTGGATGTGGTGGACGGCCCAGGTCGGGAAGTTCGCCAGGAACGGATGATCGATCGCCCGCCGATCGCCCGCCGCCGCCATTGCCCTGGCCACGTGGAGCAGCGACGTCACCGTGAAGTTCGCGTAGCCGATCCCCTCCTCGAACTCCCCGGCCGCACCGTGCGACGACAGCGCCCTCAGCACGTTCTTGACGCCCAGCTCGTACGCCTCGCGGCGCTTGTCGACGCCCAAGTGCAGGCACGCGCGGATGAGCCCCTCGGTCGGCAGGACCCATTGATTCGTGATGGGGTTGTCGCTTCGCACGAACCACGGACGCTTGGATTTCCAGTCGTCCACGACGCCGGCGATCTCCTTGGCCAGCAGCGCGTCCAACGCGGCGCGCAGGTCGGCCTCAACGCCGTCACCCATGATCTCCAGCGTCGTGACGATCGCCCGCACGCCACAACCCGTCGCCAGCCAGTTGCCGTCCTTGCCGTCCTTGGGCAGTCGATGGCCCGGCGCGTACAGCGTCCAGCCAGGTCGTTGCAGAGGGCTCCAGGTGCTCGCCTCACGCAACTGGGCGATCACGTGTTTGCGAAGGGCAGCGTTGCCCGACAGCACCGCCGCCGCCGCGACGGTCGGCAGGGCATTCGCCAAGTGATTGCACGCACCAAAGTCGCTCATCGCCAGCGCGAACGCCTCGCGGATCTCGTCCTCGAGCACCTTGCTCCGCCCGTCGAGCCCGGTGCGGTGTTTCCCGACGTCTGCCAGACGGTGCGGCCTGCGGACCAGGCCCTTGGCGACTTCCGCCCGCGCCGCTTTGACCAACGTCTCGATGGCCGGCCTCAGCGACGCGTCCGCCTTGACGGCCTGGATCGCTTGGGCCCATGTCATCACGTCCCCCTTCCCAGACGCCGCCATCAGCCGGGTCGTGGCGCTTGACCAACACAATACCGATAAACCCACGAAGACGGCGGATCGGCGGCCATCAAATCGCACGGCGCTCATCAGATTTCTCTCCGCACAGGACTTGAGCCAAGGACGCATCCTCATGGGCAGCGTACGCCACCGGCCCCTCGATGTCACGAGGCCGCGCACCCGCAACCTTCCGAACGGGTGGCACGGTCAAGCGAGCCGAGGCACTCGGCGCAGCTTGGCCGTGGGCGTGGGCAGGATCCTAAACCCACGGCCAAGGAGCGACCCTAACGGGTCGTTCCTTGACCGTGCCACCCGACCGCAACCTTCCGAACGGGTGGCACGGTCAAGCGAGCCGAGGCACTCGGCGCAGCTTGGCCGTGGGCGTGGGCAGGATCCTAAACCCACGGCCAAGGAGCGACCCTGACGGGTCGTTCCTTGACCGTGCCACCCCGCCGTTACTATCCTGCGCCGTCATCCGTTGACCTTCACCCTGTAAGGAAGACGCCATGCGTGTTTGCGCCGTCATCCTGGCCGTCGTGGTGTTCTGTGTCGATCCTGTCTGGGCCAAGTCGGGTCCGACGCTCCACACGCGGGCCCAGATCGCTCGCGTTCGCAAGCGCTGTCAGACGGAGCCGTGGGCCGTCAAGCAGCGCGAGAAGGCCGAGGCCAACGCGGCCCGGTGGCTCGAGATGTCGGACGAGGCGCTCTGGGTGTTCATCCTCGACGCGGACGTCCCCCGCGCGCTCAACGTGAACTTCGGCGTGGGCTGTCCGGTGCACGGCAAGAAGGTGTTCCAGAAGGGCGGCCACTACCCGTGGATCATGAGCACCGACCAGCCGTTCAAGGTGAAGTGCCCCATCGGCGGCGAGGTCTACCCGACCAACGATTTTGCCGCCCACCTCGCGGGCGGCCGAAAGACCAAGCTCGACACCACCCAGCCCTACGTCGACGACGGGCTCGGCTACGTCGCGCCCGACGGCAAGCGCTACTGGTTCGCAGCCCACTACGCCTTCTGGCAGCGATGGCGGCGCGACATCTTCAGCGCGATGGACGCACTGTGCCAGGCCCATCTGCTGACCGGCGAACCGAAGTACGCCCACAAGCTCGGCGTCATGCTCGGCCGCATGATCGAGGTCTACCCGGAGATGGACTATGCCAAGCAGGCGTACCACAACGGCCAGTGGCCGGCCGGCATCAACGGGCGGATTCTCGACTACATCTGGGAGAACGGCACGATCAACCGGTTCGGCCGATGCTACGACGCGGTCTACGACGCGATCGAGAAGGACAAGGACCTCAACACGTTCCTGTCCGCGCGCGGCATCAAGGACTTCAAGCGCGCGTTCGAGCAGAAGGTGCTGCATTTCATGGCGCGGGACATCATGGCAGGGCGGATCCGCGGCAACATGTATTACCAGCCGAGCTTGGCCAATCTCGCCATCGTCATCGACAACAAGGACGCGTCCTACGGCCCCACGACCAAGCAGCTGGCGGATTGGTTGCTGCACGGCGGGGGCGAGATCGAACTGATCCTCTACAACGGGTTCGACCGCGACGGCGGTGGCGGCGAGAGCGCCCCGGGCTACAGCTCGTCGTGGAACACGAACTTCTGCAAGGTGGCTGAGCTGCTGACCCGGCTGGGCGTCGACGTCACCGGCGATCCGCGGTGGCGCCAGGTCATCCGGTTCCCGTACAACCTGACGATCGGTAGCGCCTGCCCGCGGATCGGCGACTGTCACGGGACCATCCACCGCGCGCCGAAGCTCGTCAACAGCGTGGTCTGCACGTTCGGCTACAAGCATTTCCGCGATCCGCAGTGCGCCCAGCTCCTGTTGACGCAGAACGTGTTCGGCGAGTCGCTTTGGGGGACCCAACTCGACCGCGCGGACGTCGAGAAGGTGGCAAGAAGCGCGCCGGACCTAGCCCGGCTGGGCACACGCAACCTGGGCGGCTACGGCCTCGGCGTGTTCGACGCTACGGACGGCAAGTCGTCCCGCGCCGCGTACATGTACTACGGATCGCCCGACGCCTGGCATGGCCATCACGACCGGCTGACGATCGGCTACGTCGGCCACGGCCGCGATCTGTTGCCGGAGATGGGGTATCCGTCGCACTGGAACGCCAAGGGCGAGCGCTTCACCCGCGGCATGCCGTGCCACTACATCGTCGAGATCGATCAAAAACGCTCGGACAACAAGAAGTCCGGCTACCTCGATTTCTTCGCGGCCGGGTCGCGAACGCGCGTCATGCGAGCGCACGCCGAGGCCATCTATCCCGGCCTGGCCACGGTCTACCGTCGCACGTTCGCCATGATCGACAGCGGGCAGGCGTCATTCCTGATCGACCTGTTCCACGTCAAGGGCGGCAAGCGTCACGACTACCATTTTCACGGCCTGCCGTTCGGCACGTTCACCACGCGAGGTCTGCAACCCGTCTCGACGCAACAGAAGGGCACCCTGTTGGGCGAGGACGTCGAGTGGGGCAAGGACCCAACCAAGAACGCCAGCGGCTACGACTTCCTGCGGAACGTCCGTCGGTACAAGGCCGACGGGGTGTGGTCGGCGCGGTGGGTGGGCCGACAGGACTGCCGGCTGGCGTACTGGATGCCCGCGTTCGACGAGGTGATCGTCTGCGACGGGGAACCGCCCAGCAAACCCGACTACCCCGAGACCATGGAGTTCATCGTGGTGCGGAACACCGCGACCGAGACCCACTTCCCCGTGGCGATCGCGCCGTCGCGCGCGTCAGATCCGGTCAAGAAGGTAGCGTTCGAGCAGGCCGGTGCCGAGACGCGATACCACGTCGAGACCGACGAAGGCGCCTGGAAGATCACCGTCGGCGACGACGGCGGGTTCAGCGCCGTGTTGAATCGCCCGGACGCGCCGGCTTATGCGTGCTTCGTGAATCGAACGGCCATGGTGTTCGCGGGCAAGCAGATTCGCGTCAAGCGCCCGCCGGTCTACACCATTAAATCTATCGACTACGCATCGAACACGGCGACCGTGACCGAACCCATCGACGAGCCGAACCGACTTGTCGGACAGGTCTGCGTGATGACGCCCGGCGCGCAGCCAGGCGCGGCGCAGCCCGCAGCCGGATCGCACTCGGCCTCGTACACGGTCGTGGCAGCGCGTGAACGTCAGCTCCGTTTCGAAGGGCCGGCCACGACGGGGATGATCCTCATCGCGTCGGCCAAGGACAACCAGGTGACGACCAAGACGCGGCTGTCGGGTTACGGCATGCAGATCGCCTCGCGCAGCTTCATCGGCATGGCGTTGGCCAGCGAGGACCTGAAGCGATCCGCCCGGATCGCGACGTATGACTACAAGGGCCCCACGTTCGGGTTGGCCGGGCCCGTGACGTTCACCGACGCCGACGCTGACGGCCGTCGGCTCGCCTACTTCGCCGACTTCGCGCCAGGCTACACGATCACCTTCGCCCCATGGGTCGAAATCGAGCGCGCACCAGACGGAACGCTAACCACGCGCGCCAACGTCTCCGTCAGCGTCACCGACCTCAAGGAACGCCCGTGACCGGCGCTCCGGACCGCCGGGTCCGCACAGCAAACCTATGCCATCATCTCGGGCAGGAACATGGCGATGCTGGGGACGAACGTCACCAGCAGTAGAACGACCAGGATGACGATGAAGAACCGCCACACCTCCCTCAGCATCTCGTTCATGGGGATGTTGGATACGCCCGTGATGACGTAGAGGAGCATGCCGACGGGCGGGGTCAGCAGGCCGATCATGATGTTCAACTGGAACACCACGCCGAAGTGGATCAGGTCGACGCCGTACTTGGCCAGCACGGGCAGCAGGACCGGCGTCAGGATGATCATGATGCTGCCGCCCTCCATGAAGCACCCCAGCACGATGATGATCGCGTTCATGATCAACAGGAACACCCACGTCTGATCGGAGATCGATCCGAAGGCGTTCATCAGCGTCTGCGGCGCGCCCATGTGGGTGAGCAGCCAGCCGAACGTCTTGGCGCAGGCGATGATGAACATGATCACCGCCGACTGCTTGGCCGATCTGGCCAGCAGATAGGGGATGTCGCGCAGCCCGATCTCCCTGTAGACGAGCCCGCCGACTCCCAGGCCGTAGATCACCGCGAGCACGCCCGCCTCCGTGGGCGTCACGATCCCGCCGAGGATCCCGCCGAGGATGATTACGGGCATCAACAGCGCCAGGAACGCGTCTTTCAGACCGACGAGGAGCTTCCTGATCGACGTCCGCTGCCCGCGCGGCAGGCCCGACCGGTGCGCGACGACGCCGCAGACGCCCATCATGTACAACCCCATGATGACGCCTGGGACCGCGCCGGCCAGGAACAGCTTGCCCACCGACACGTTCGCGAGCGAGGCGTAGATGATGAAACCCACGCTCGGTGGAATAACCGGGCCGACCGTCGCCGCGGCGGCGTTGACCGCGCCCGCAAACCCCCGCCGGTAGCCCTTCTGCACCATGCTGGGGATCATGACCGACCCGACGGCCGCGGCGTCGGCGATGGCCGCGCCCGACACCCCCGCCATGATCATGTTCACGATGACGACCACGTGGGCCAGCCCCCCGCGGATGCCGCCAACGACCGACTCGGCGAAGACGACGAGCCGCCGCGTGATGCCCCCGCGGTTCATCAGCTCGCCCGCGAACACGAAGAACGGCACGGCCAGCAGGATGAACGAATCCGCACCGCTCACCGTCATCTGCGCGAGCACGACGGGCCGGACCTCGCCGCTGACCAGGATGTACACGCCCGCGGCGATCGCGATCGCAAACGCCACCGGCATGCCGACGACCAGCAGGACGAGCATCGTGCCAATCAGCAGGGCCACCTATGCCTCCTCTGCCGACCCGATTTGGGTGTCGGTCTTGCCACGAATAATCGAGACGAGCTGGCGGACGCCGAAGTACACGCCCAACAGCGACGCGACGGGCAGGGCCGCGTAGAAGACGTAGTTCAACGGCAGACCCAACGCGGGCGTCCGCGTGTCCGCGTTGATCACGACCCACTGAAACCCGACGCCCACGATGAAGGCCAGACACGCCACCATCAACACGAGATGAAACACGTTCACGAACGCGGCAACGGTCGGGGGCAGCCGGTCGACCAGAAACCCGATGCGGATGTGCGTGGCTTCCTTAATGGCCAACGCCGCGCCGATGAAGATGATCCAGGTGAACAGGTACCGCGACAGCTCCTCGGTCCACACCAGCGAGGCGTTGAAGACGTATCGCCAGATGACCTGGGCGGCCACGACGACGATCGTGCCGCCGAACAGCGTCGCGATGATCCAATCGCCCACGCTCAATCGTCTCGGTTCCATCCTGTATCCTCTAACAGAAACGGCCCGCACGCGGATGCTCGACAGATGCGGCGGGCCGGGGGTGGCGTCGTCCTACTTGGTCTTCACGATCCGCTCGAAGAAGTTGGGCGCCCACTGGCCCTTGAACCGCTTGGGCAACTCGCCGACGACGGCCCGGCGGAACGCCTCGCGGTCCACGTCGACGAACGTCATGCCCTTGGCCTTGAGCTTCGCGACGAACTCCTCGTCATACTTGACCATCAGCTCGTGCTCGCGTTTGCCCTCCTCGACGGCCGCGTCGGCGATGGCCTTGCGGTGTTCGGCGGACAGGCCCCGGAACATCGCCTCGTTCACCATCATCATGTACACGCCGAGCAGGTGCTCGGTCTTCATCGCGTACTTCTGCACCTCGTGGAAGCTGCTCGTGTAGATCACCTCGAGCGGGTTCTCCTGGCCCTCGACGATGCCCTGCTTGAGCCCCATGAAGATCTCGCTGTAGGTGATGGGCGTCGGGTTCGTGCCGAGGATCCGCCAGGCCTCGATGTAGGTCGGCAGCTCGGGCACGCGGAGCTTCAGGCCCGCCAGGTCGGCCGGCTTGGTCACCTTCCGATCGGTGGTGGTCAGGTATCGCGGCCCACGGTGCCACCAGGCCAGAACGCGGAGGCCCTTTTGCTTCAAGAACGCGTCGGCGACCTCCTGGCCGATCTCGCCGTTCAGGACGTTGTCCATGTGCTCGTAGCTCCGGAACATGAACGGCGCCTCGATGGCGGCGTACTGCGGCAGATACCACCCGATCGGGGCCGTGCCCCCCACCACGAGGTCCACGCTGCCGATCATCAGGGCCTCGGACAGCTCCCGGTCGTTGCCGAGCTGGGCGCTGGGGTACCGCTTGACGGTGATCTTGCCGCCGGTCTTCTTCTTGATGGACTCGGCGAAGTACCCGGCCGCCTCGTGCGCGGGCCCGCCCGGGGCCATCACGTAGGCGAGCTTCAGCTCCCTCGGCCCGCCCTCACCAGGCCCGCCGGACTTCCCACACCCCGTCGCGACCAACGCCACCGCGGCAACTGCGAGTGAGCCGACCCGTATCCTGTTCATGCGACCCTCTCCTCATTGTCCTTAGATGACGGGGACTCAAAGCCTCACGCCCAAACGATACCATAGCGTACACTGCATCGGGCCC
>CAYOGX010000111.1:0-9232 GCA_964403235.1 uncultured Planctomycetales bacterium
AAACACCCGTCAAGATCCGCGCCTTCGACGACAATGGCATCGAGCTCGGCGGCCTCGGCAAGGTCGCCTGGAGCTCGAGCAAGCCCGGCATCGCCAAGGTGGACGAAGAAGCCGGCACCATCAAGGCCATCCGGCCCGGCGAGACCAAGATTGTCGCCGAGGTCTATAAGAAACCGAGCGTGCCCCTCGATATCCTCGTCTACGCACCCCGGCCCGGCCCCTCCGGTGTCTCGGCCCTGCCGTTCCGCCACTCCGTGTTCCTCGAATGGCAACCGCCGAAAACGCCCGAGTGGATCTCGCACTACCTCATCTTCCGCCGCACCCCGAAAAGCAAGTTCACCCGCAAGCCCGTCGGCCGCTCCCTCCAGCCCTGCTTCACCGACCGCGACTGCGGCGCCGGCGCCACCTACCTCTACAAGGTCGAGGCCTACAACCGCGTCGGCAAACTCCTCGGCGAGTCCGAAAGCACCGCCCCCGTCACCACCTCCAAGGACGCCAAGCTCTTCACCGAGATCCCCTCCATCGACGTGCTCGTGCTGCTCTACAGCGAGGGGTTCAACGAGCACGAGATGCAGCTCAAGCGCAAGGGCCTCGAGGAAGCCCAGCTCTTCTACTACCGCAACACCCAGGGCGCGCTCCTCTTCAACATGACCCTCTGGGACATCAACACCGTCCCCCCCAAGACCGACGACCGCGACCTGGCCAAATCCAAGGACCTTCCCGACGAAGATCCCGGCGGCGAAGCCCGGCCCACCATGGCCTACATCGCCAAGGACATCGAAATGCGCGGCGTCCAGCACAACGAGTTCGACCTCATCTATGCCACCGGCCGCGGGCTTGCAGGCTTCTGGGGCGGGTTCGTCCTGCTCGGCGCCGGCGGCGCGTTCGGCGACCCCGGCCCACACAGCAGCGGTGTCCCGATCGCCAAGAAACACCTCTACGAAGCCAGCTACGGCCTCACCTGGATCTTCACCCACGAGGCCCACCACGCCTTCGACGGACCCATCATCGGCGACGACCCCTTCCCCATGTACGGCTGCCACTTCTACGACAACTTCCCCCTCGGCACACAACTCAAGCTCGACGGCGGCACCCACTACGACGGCATCGCCGCCATCCTGCGCACCTGGCCGCACAAGTACTACTACAAGCTGCGCGAACCCCATAACGACCGCATCGAAACCCTCGACGCCGACCAGGACGGCTTCCCCGACTACGACCCCCGCTTCCCAATGGACGAGGAGCGCTTCGGCTCCAGCCCCGACAACCCCGACACCGACGGCGACGGCCTCAACGACCTCGCCGAATTCTGCGCCGGCAACTTCTTCGGCGCCGACCCCAACAACACCGACACCGACGGCGACGGCATCCCCGACGGCCAGGACACCTACCCCATCTACAACCGCGCCGACCGCATCGCCTACCTCCCGGGCGGCCACGAAATAGACGGCGTCCTCGAGCCCGGCTGGAGCCTCTACACCGAAGGCGTTCTCTTCTGCAAAGAAGACGAAATCAAGGCGCGCATCTACGCCAACTATGACGACGAATTCCTCTACCTCGCCATCGAGTCGAACAAGAAACGCAAGTGGTTCATCGAACTCGACGCCAGCGGCGAGGACGGCCGCTGGTCGAGCCCCTACTGCTTCCGCTACAGCGACCCCTCCGATGGCGGCAAATCGTTCGGCGACGTCTGGACCGAAGGCGCCGCCTTCATCGTCAGGTACGGCAAGACCGGCATCACCTCGAAAGGCTTCAAAGTCGAAGGCGCCAAAATGGCCTACAGCACCCGCAACAACAAGTTCCACCGCAAGCTCGGATACATCATCGAAATCGCACTGCCCAAAAGACTCCCCCCCGGCTCGCCCTGGTGCTGGTTCAAGAAAAGCTACCCCGTCACCGAAGGCCTCTTCCTCGAAGAGGACAAGGTCTTCGGCCTCAACTTCTATTTCAACGCCCTCAACGACGCCACCAACCAGCACTCCGGCGAATGGGGGTCCGTCTTCGAGGTCCTGCACTTCGTCGACGCCACCCTCACCGGCGCCAAGGACCTCGACGGCGACGGGCTCGACGCCTACCAGGAATCACGCCGCGGCACCGACCCCACCGACGCCGACACCGACCACGACGGCATCCCCGACTCACGCGACAAGACCCCCACCCAAAACCTCGTCCGCTGAACCCCTCCACCCGTCGGACCCCCTCTCACGGCCCCTGCCGCGCCGCTTCCGCCTTGCACCCAGCCCATGCCGCCGCTAGACTGCCCGCAACGCGCAGGGAGCACGGCTCGTGGCCAAGCCAACCGAACTCGTGACCGCCAAGAAGGTGCTCGACGAGACCGAAGCCATCCGCCTCAAGGCCTTCCTCGAGGGCGACGGTATCGAGTGCGCAATCTTCTCCTACCACGCCACCGCGTACGACGGAATCCACCTGCACCCGGGCGACTTGAGCTGGGGCGAGATCCGCGTCCTCGCCCGTGACCTCGAACGCGCCCGCCAAATCATCGCCGACATCGAAACCTCTGCGACCGAACACGAGCCCGGCGGCCCATCCAGCCCCTAGCGCACGGGCAGACTCCCATCAGCTCAAACAGCCCCGCAGGGGCGACTGAGTAACAAGGCCTGCCCTTGCCGCACCGCTTCCGCCTTGCACCCAGCCCGTGCCGCCGCTAGACTGCACACAACGCACAGGGAGGACCGCACCCGTGACCGAACCGACCGACCTCGTGACGGCCAAGCAGGTGCTCGAACAAACCGAAGCCATCCGCCTCAAGGCCTTCCTCGAGGCCGAAGGCATCAACTGCGAAATCGTCTCCTTTCACGACAGCACACTCGACGGCATCAGCCAGGACCCCGGCGAAGAACACTGGGGTGAGATTCGCGTCCTTGCCCGCGACCTCGAGCGCGCCCAGCGGATCATCGCCGATCTCGAATCCTCGGCGGGCGAACAGGCCACCGCCGACCCGCCGGGTCCCTGACGTAACCCGCCCACCGCAGGAGAGGTGTCCGAGAGGCCGAAGGAAGACGATTGGAAATCGTCTGTGCCCGAAAGGGCACCGGGGGTTCGAATCCCCCCCTCTCCGCTTCCCCTGACAGGCATTCCACAACCTTTTGGAACTCCTGCACTTCGGCCAGTTTCTCGATTCTTGCCCCCCGGTTGCCCTCAAATTGCCCTCAATTAGCGAGTCGGGTTGGGCTCGAACGAGATCCCATTTCCACTCTCGCAACAAGGCCCGAGGCGCATACAACACCTCGGGCCTTTCATTCCTTTCGGTCAGGCACGCCAATGGAGGATCGCCCTACAGACCCGGTTCTCCACGTCCCCCGGTACCTGCTAGCTCATATCCCCGTTCATTGCCCGGCCGTCCAGTTCGCTATCACTTCCGTCAAGTCCAGCCCGTCGATGATGCCGTTGCCATCCAAGTCAGCGGCCGGGTCCCAGAACGGGTCGCCGGGCACGCACTCCCACGCAGAGAGAAGGGCTGTCAGGTCCAGACCGTCCACGACCCCGTTCCCGTCCACGTCGCCTTGTGGGCGGGGCGAGGCGTGGTATCCCATGTCGACGATCCCTTCGTCAGGCACCTCGTCGGTTCGCGTAGTGCGGTGATCGAGGCCGAGGTTCGCCGCCGTGTCGCTGCCGGCGTCCACGCACGGGCTATCGGCCGCCTGCCCGGCGGCAATCTGGCTCAGGTAGTAGTCGTGCAGCGGCCCCGAGACGAACAACGGATCCTGGTCAATACACGTGACGGGATCGAACCACGGTTCGCCCGTGCCACCGGCGATGTTGGAGTAGGCCGTGACAGGCGTTCCGCAATGGATGTATATCTCCTCCGGGCTGTCGCCCCAAAGAATCGAGTCGGTTATCACAGGATCGCTGCTGTTGCAGCAGATGCCGCCGCCCTGATTCACGGCGGAGTTCCCGCCAATCGTGCAACTCGTGAGGATCGGGTCATCGGTCATGCCATAAATAGCCCCGCCATCGTGGCTCGCGATGTTACCGATGATCGCGCAGTTACTGATGGTTGGGGCGGCGTCCCGGCAATAGACCGCGCCGCCACAGGAGGTCGCTGCATTCGCGCTGATAATGCAGTTGGCGATTGTGGGACTGCTGTCCCTGCAATGGATGCCGCCGCCGTAATCGGCCAGTCCGCCGGTAATTGTGAAGCCGTCCAGCACTGAAGCGTCTGTTTCTTCCGAATGGAAGTTGAAGGCCCGGTCGGCGCTTTGGCAATCGATAACCGTATTGACAGCCCCGTTCTCGGAACGGAGCGTTATCTCCCGGCCCTCGAAATCGAGGCCCCTGTTGCCGTCGCCCCTGTAGGTGCCGTCCGCCACCAGGACCGTGTAGCCCCAACCGGTAATCGTCGCGTCGATGCCAGCCTGGATGGTCAGCGTGGGCCCGTGCGTGCCGTCCCAGACCTTTGCCAGCCCGTCGTAGGCGTCGTTCCCCGTCGCATCGTTGACATAGTAGGTCTTCTCGCTGTTGTCCGGGTGCGTCGGGTTTGTTGCATCAGCGGCCTCCACGCTGTCGTTTCGGCCGTCTCCGTCCGGATCCGGGTGCCACGGATCACTGCGCAAGAGGTATTCACCCAGATTACCGAGCGCATCCAGGTCGGGATCGCCGTCGGCGCCGTTAATGCCCGTGTCGTCGTTTGGGTCAAAGTTGTTAGCGGTCTCCCAGTAATCGGGCATTCCGTCGCCGTCCGTGTCCACGAACTCGTCAGCGCCGATATCATAGGCGCCCGCGGCGGGGAACGGCCGCGCGTCCCCGTCAATGTCCTCGCCGGGCCCGGAAGGGCACACATCGATGCAGGGGGATCCAAACGTCAGACGCCAGTTCGGCCTCAGCACGGGGTCAGCGTCAATATTGTCAGCGCCGGAGCCGGACCACCCGCCCTCGATGTCGCAATAGTTCAGTGTTGGCGACGCCGAGGACGAGACGCCGACCTGCTGAGGACTGTTGGACCAGAGAATGCTGTTGGTGACTGTGGGGCTGGTCCCCGGGCAGTACATGCCCCCGCCCTGCATGTCACAGGTGTTCTCAGTAATCGTGCAGTTAGTGATGACGGCGGCACTGCTCTTGCAGTAAATGCCGCCTCCATACCGGCCATCATTTCCCGCGACAATGCAATTAGCCAGAGTACCTCCGCCACAATGGACGCCGCCTCCCGTGTGCGCTGTATTGTCCGTGATCGTGCAGCCTGCGATGCTGCCGCTGTTGAAATACACTCCCGCTCCGTCGTCACCCGTGTTTTGTGTAATGAGACAACTGCTCATTTGGAGATTGTCGGCATAGACTCCGCCACCGTCTTCGGCGGCGTTGCCGGAGACAGTACAGCCAACCACAGTCAGCAGGCGGCTGCCACCACCGCGGATGCCACCGCCCTCCTCCGCCGCCGTGTTCCCCGCTATCGTGCAGTTGATCACCGTCGTGGGCGCTACGTGAAGCTCGATGCCACCCCCATGTGTATAGGTTGCCTCGTTGCCCGTGATAGTGCAGTCAGATATTGTGGGGCTGCACCAGTAGAAGTACATGCCGCCGCCCCGCCCCCCGCTGTTATTTGTGACAGTGCATCGCGAGATCACCGGTGCATCACCTGGCCAGGCGGTCAGGTAGATCCCCCCGCCACTGTTCGCCCTGCAGTCTGTAATCACACAATCAATGACGGAAACGGCGCTGCGCCACGTGTAGATGCCGCCCCCGTACTGGCTCGTGTAACCGTTCTGAATTGTGAACCCGGAGATGAGCGCATCCGCCCCCTCGCCCGATTGCAGGATGAAACCCTTGTGCTGGTCCTGGTCTGTTCCGCCGATGTCAATGACTGTGCTCTCGGGGCCGTTCTCGGATCTGACCGTGATCGTCCTGCCGCGGAAGTCGATGTCGCGGTTGCCCTCGCCCGTGTACGTGCCGTCCGCGACGAGCACGGTGTAGTCCCATCCGTGAACAGTCGCGTCAATGCCCGCCTGGATCGTGGCCTTCGGTCCGTGTGTGCCGTCCCACGTCGGAGCCCGACCGTCGTACGCGTCGCTGCCGGTCGCCGTGTTCACGTAGTACGTCTTTTCCACATTGTCCGGGTGCAGAGGGTTGGTACCGTCGAGGAGTTCCGCGCCGTCCGTTCGCCCATCGCCGTCCGTGTCCGCGTTTGTCGGATCGGTGCCGAGTTCCTCATACTCCTGCAGGTTTGTCAGGCCATCAGAATCATCATCACCGAGAGGAGCAGCGGCCGTTGACGACGCAAAGAACTCCAGTTCCCACCAGTCCGGCACCCCGTCGGAATCCGTGTCTATGAACTCGTCGGCCCCGATGTCGTAAGTCCGTGCGTCGGGCGGGTCGTCGTAGCCCAAACCTGGAATGTCCACGGGTCGGCCTTCACCATCCACATCGCTTGCGGACCCGGTAGGGCACCAGTCTATGCAGGGCGATCCCGCGCGAAGGTTTCCATGCGGCGTCAGCGCAGGATCGACGTCGACGTTGTTCGCGCCGGCACCGGACCAGCCGCCCTGCACGTCGCAGTAGTCCAGCGTCGGCGTTCCGGAAGAGACATACACTTGGTCGGGCGTGTTGCCCCAGAGAACGCAGTTCGTGATCGATGGGCTCATGTGCAAGCAGTGTATCGCTCCTCCCTCCTTACTCTCGTTAAATGCAATTGTGCAGCCCGTCACAACGACACTGTCCGAATGGGCGCATATGCCGCCCCCCGTACTCGCCACATTTCCCACAATCACACAATCCGCGATAATGGAACTCCCGCCTCTACAATAGATACCGCCACCGTAATCGGAACAGTTCCCTGTGATGCGGCACCTGAGCACAGTGGGGCCGCTCTCGTACAACGCGGCGATTGCGCCCCCGCTGTTGTTGCTGATAACGCAGTCTGTGATTGTCGGATGGCTCTCCCGCCAGCAGCCAATACCCATGCCTCGGTTTCCGGTGATAACACAATTGCGTATCGTCGGGCCGCTGCTGTGCCAGCACGGGATGCCGTGGTAAGCGTTCCGGATTGTCAGGCCGTCCAGAACCGAGTCCGGCCCCTCGCCGGAATGGAAGTAGAAGCCATAGTACTCGTCCTCAGCCGTAGCCGCGCAGTCGATGATTGCCGCATCCGGCCCGTTCCCGCGGACAGTGATCGCCTTCCCCTCGAAATCGAGGTGGCGGTTCCCGTCTCCGGTATATACGCCGTCGGCCACCAGGACGACGTAATCGTAGCCTGTCACTGTCGAGTCAATGCCCGCCTGGATCGCGGCCTTCGGCCCGTGCGTACCGTCCCACGCGGACGCCAATCCGTCGTAGCTGTCACTGCCCGTGGCAGCATTGACGTAATACGTCTTCTCCACGTTGTCCGGATGCACCGGATTCGTCCCCGCAGCCACCTCGTCGCCATCGCTGCGACCGTCGCCGTCCGTGTCAGGATTGTCGGGATCTGCGCCCCACTCGTACTCACTGAGATTCGCGAGACCATCCCCGTCGGGGTCGGCGGCCGGGTCGGGATAGTGCAGCGACTCCCACCAATCAGGCAGCCCATCGCTGTCGCTGTCAACGAACTCGTCGGACCCGATGTCAAAAGCGCCGCCGCCCGGAAACGGGCGCGCTTCTCCGTCGAGGTCATCGGCCGGGCCGGTGGGGCACCAGTCCACGCAGGGAGAGCCGACGGTGAGATGAAAATCGGGGGTCAGCAAGGGATCTGAGCTGATGTTATTGCCGCCTGCTCCCGACCATCCTCCTTCGACGTCGCAGTAGTAGAAGCTCGGGTTGCAGGCCGGGTAGGCTTCCGACATGAATACCTGCCCCCCGACGTTCCCCCAGATCATGCAGTTCCTCAGCTCGGCGTCGCTCTTGCCGTAGAAATAAAGGCCTCCTCCATATTCGTCAGCTCTGTTCGCAACGATCGTGCAGTTGGTGATCGTCGCCAGACAATAGTACCGGATGTGGAGACCGCCGCCCTGCTCGCGAGCCCAGTTGTGGGCAATCGTACAGTTCGTGATGGCAGGTTCGCAGTAGGTCGTGCAATGGATGCCGCCGCTCGTCCACTCGCCGCGGTTGGCGGTGACCAGGCAGTTGGCGATCACGGCGTCCGCTTCGTTACAGCAAATACCACCGCCGACGTATGCCGTGTTCGACGTGATTGTGCAACCCAGGATCGTCGGACTGGCGCCGAACCTGCAGTAAATGCCGCCACCATACCCCTCAGCTTCGTTCTGAGCGATCCTACAGTTGAGGATGGTCGCACTGCTGTTGAAGAAAACGCCCCCGCCGTCGCTTGCGCTGAAGCACTCGACGATAGTGCAGTTTTGGATCGTTGGCACCGAGCTCCAACACATGATCCCGCCGCCGTACTGATTCGGGTCGTCGTCGCCGCTGACGTACCCGTTCCGAACCGTAAAGCCGTCCACAACCGTGGTGGCGAGTTCGATGGAATGAAAATAGAAACCGCGGTGGTTCTCTTCAGCTGTCCCCTCGCAGTCGATGATCGTAACATCAGGACCGTTCTCGGACTGGAGCGTGATGGCTTTGCCGTGGAAGTCGAGGTCGCGGTTGCCATCGCCGGCGTAGGTGCCGTCGGTGACCTGGACGGTGTCGCCGCCGATCGCGGCGTCGATCCCTTCCTGGACCGCGTCGTACGGGTGCGCCGCGGTGCCGTCCTCGAGCGGGTCGCTCACGCTGGCGTCGCCGGGGCCGGGATCGCCCGGCGCGTCATCGTCCACGTAGATCGTCGTCGCAAGCAGGGATCCGGCCACCAACTGCACTACGCAAACGACCAGCAGGAACGCGAGGATCCTCATCGTTCTCTCCTCCGGCAGATAAGACGGCGTGGGCCACGACGCCTTCGCACGCCATGCAGAACACGCTATCCACTTGCGGTCAAGTCACAAGCAGAAAAAGCACTCACAACCACTAACCTACGCATTGTAGTGTACCACGATGCACGCGCCGCGTCAAGCCCTTGTCGAGTCCGCCTGCGCTCGCCTGTACTCCCTGTACTCCCCAAGTGACGCAGGGCCTAAGGTCGCCGCCGCAAGCTTGTGGGATCATGGTCGGGCGTATCGTAGGCCGAGTCCTGTCACCGCGATCATCCCTGCCCCCGGAGTTGGACTCAAGGGGCCGCTATGAGGGTGATCCCGCGACCGATGGACTCCGTCCCGCTCTGCCTAGAAGAACGGTGCCGAGGAATAGGAAAAGCAGGAGCGCCGACGGCTCGGGGATCACGGTGACCGTGAGGCTCGCCAGGAGCGGCTGC
>CAYOGX010000112.1:0-9207 GCA_964403235.1 uncultured Planctomycetales bacterium
CCCGAGAACCTTGGGGCCGGTGACTGGGACGTTTGGAAGATCGACGAAACGCTCACCGTGCTGCACGGGCTGTACGTCGGCGACCTGGACGGCGACGGCAAGGACGAGATCCTCACGGCGAGCTTCGAGGGGATCTGCCGGTTCAATCTCCGCGGCGACCCGCCGGCCTGGCACAAGACGCTCATCGCGGCCGGCGCCGCGCCGGCGGACGACAAACCCGGCACGCCGCGGGGCACCAGCGAGATTGTGCCCGGCTCGCTGGGGCCGGGTCGGACATTCCTGGCGGCCATCGAGCCCTGGCACGGCCACCAGGTGGCCGTCTACACGCAGGTCGCCAAGCAGGGCCGCTGGACACGGCACGTGCTCGACGAGACGCTGAATGAGGGTCACGCCCTGCTGGCCGCCGACTTTGATGGCGACGGTCAGGACGAGATCGTCGCCGGCTGGCGGGGAAAAGGTGGCGGCCTGGTTCTCTACGACCCGCTGGACAAGACCGGCACGCGCTTCCGCAGAACCGTCATTGACCAGCCGATCGCCGTGGAGGGCGCCGTCGCGGCCGACCTCAACGGCGACGGCAAGCTCGACCTGGTCGCCATCGCCGGACGCTCCAACAAGCTGGTCTGGTATCAGCGGCAATAAAAGGGACAGTCACAGAAGACGGCACCTGCGGCAAAGTCGAATGTGCCCTTTCCCTTTCCCGCTGCTTCGGGTTGATCTACACCCCGGTACGGGGTCTAATGGTATTGGGCCCACCGGCCTTCCGGGCCCGATGACTGCTCTCCCTTCATGACTCGGAGTCGACTCGATGAGCAGGTTAGCCCTGGCACCGCTGGCCGTCGCCGTCTTAACCACTGTGAGCACGCCCGCCGCAGACGCCGGGGGCGAAGCGACGGCCCCGCCGAGCCGGGTCTTCAAGCTCGAGCGCCAGCCGTTGGGGCGCGCCGACCTGTTGAGGCCCGGGTGGAACCAAGAAATGACCAGGCCGCTCGACCCCCCGCCGCGGGGTGTGAGCGGCTTCGACGCCGTCGGCACCGAGCTATGCTTCACGCGCCGCGGCCGTCGCCTCCACAAGGTGGTGTTGACCAGGTCGAGCCGGCGCCGGGCCCGTTACGACCGGCTCTACTTCGACTCGGACGGCGACGGGGAGTTTTCCGAGTCCGAGTGCCACGATATCAGCCACTCCCACGGGCCAGTCAAAATCGAGGCGCGGCGTTCGAGGGGCTCGGAGGTCATCGTTCAGCCGATCAAGGTCCTGAGCGGTCAGGGCGCGTCAGCGGTCTCGAACTGGATCGTGATGGGGATCTGGCTCCCCGACCAAGGCCAGCCGATACTCAGATACGCCGGCATCACCCATCTGGTCGCCGAGGTGAGTTTTGGGGACAAGACGCATCGCATGGCGGTCTACGCCGTTGGTCCGTTCGACGCAACGACCGGGTACGACCGGCGCGTCGCCTGGGAGCAGAAGACCACGCCGGACAAGCAGAAGTACATCAACCTCGGCCTTAAACTCCTGCTCGATGTCAACGGCAACAAGACGTTCGACGACACCGGCTCCTACGACATCAAGCCCGAGAGCATGCGGACGACCCGCCTCCAGCGGGTCGACGGGTCTTACTGGGAGGTGGCCGTGGCGCCGGACGGCGGGAGCGTGCGGGTCACGCCCGCCAACCCCGAGGTCGGGACGCTGGCGATCCCCGACGGCGTCGAGTCGGGCTCGGTGCTGGGTCCGGAGTTTGGCGCGTGCGTCAAGAAGGGCGACAAGGCGCTCGAGCTGCCCGTGGGACGCTACGTGCTGCTGAAATACCAGTATTGCACGTCGGCGGGAGGTCTGACGGCCCGCGACTACCTCATGGCGGCGCCCTTCGAGATCCGCGCCGGCCAGACCACCGCCCTCGAGGCGGGCCCGCCGCTGCGAATGAAGATCACCCACCACGCGATCCGATCGAGCCCCCGGCGCAGTCGCCGGCCGACGGAGCAGATCGGGGTGATACTGGCGATGCAGGACTGCGCCGGCAGGCCCATCCTATCCGTTGAGACGCCCAAGGGCCGCAAGCCGAGCCCGCCGCGGTTCAAGATCCAGAGCCCGTCGGGCCGCACCGTCATCGACGCCGCCTTCAAGTATGGCTGAGGCTTCACCTGTTCGTACTCGTGGCGAGTACCTCAAAGGCCCGGCACCTACAAGATCGTCCCCCGGTGGGACAAGAGCCCGTTCAAGCTCGCGCCGGTCGAACCGACGCCGGTGCGCATCCTAGGGAGGTAGCCGCGGCGCCGCGCCCGCACGACAGGAGAAGGAACTGGTGCGAGAATCCCTTCTCGCACCCAAGCCGATAGGGTGCGTCTCGACACACCTTCGATTCACAGGGGCGGGGTGGGATAGAATGGTGCGTCAAGATGGACTCTACAGGACTGATCGGTTGCAGGAGGAATGGATCATGCAATGGAAACGGCCTTCGTCTCGAAGGACGGTCGCAGCGTGCAATCCCACCCTAGCTCGGGGCATCGGGGCCTGGGCGGTAGCGTTGACGGTTGGGCTGTTCCTTGCCTGCGGCGCAGCGGCTCATGGGCAGACGGACGAGAAGGGCTACAACCCCCGCGCGTGCGTCGGGCTCTATGCGTGGGTCCAGGACCGGGCGAAGAAGGGCACGACGCTCTGGGACGACCTCGATGCCGTGCTCGGGGAGGTCCGGGCGGCGGGCTTCCGGGCCGTCGAGGGATTCCTGCGCGACTTCTTCGGGAGCGACGAGCGGGCCGAACGCACCCGTCAACTCGTGACCAAGCACAAGATCATCCTGGCGGGGCTTTACAGCGGCGGGAAGCTCTACGAGGAGCAGGCCGGTCGAAAGGCCGTCGCCTCGATACTCGAACAGGCCAGGCGGGCCAAGGCGTACCCGAGCCTCTTCATCGACGTGAACCCCGATCCGTTGCCCCGCGGGGCCAAGAAGACCGACGAGCAGTTGGCCACGCAGGTCCGGCTGCTCAATGACCTGGGCAGGCAACTGGCGGAGATGGGTATGCAGCTCGTCATCCACCAGCACGCGCCGGAGATCCGGCACGGTGCTCGCGAACATCGGTACAACATCCGGCACGTGGACCCCAGCGTGGTCGGGTTCTGTATCGATACGGACTGGTTCAAGCGCGGCGGTGAGGATCCGCTGACGCTGACCCGGGAGACCGGCCGAAAGATCAAGGCCGTCCATCTCCGCAACGGGAAGGATGGCGTGTGGATGGAAACGTTCGGCCCGGGAGACATCGACTACGAGGCCATCGCCAAGTACCTGCGCGAAATCGAATTCAAGGGTTGGCTCTCGCTCGAGCTGGCGGTGGAGAAGCGGACTCGGATCACACGGGGCATCGTCGAGAATCACCGGCTCGGCCGGGCGTATCTCGAGTCGGTCTTTTTGGACAAGCCGGGCTCAGGCCGGAGTCGGTGGGGCGGATGGAAGGGCCAGCGCACCACCCCTATCGGCTACTTCTACGTCGATCAGATCGACGGCAAGTGGTGGCTGATCGACCCCGACGGCTGGGCGTTCTTCTGCAAGGGGGTATGCAGCGTCCACCACGTTGCCGACCACTGTCCCGCCCTCGGCGGGCACAGCCCCTACGAGCGTGTTACGAAGCAGAAGTACGGGACGCCGGAGAAGTTCGCCGCCGCCGCGGTCAAGCGGCTATGGGGCTGGAATTTCAACACGCTTGGCGCCTACTCGATTTCGCAGACGTGGCGCCAGGGCATGCCGTATTCCGTGATCCTGCGCGTCGGCGGGGCGGAGGGCGCAAGCTGGCTTCGCGGGGATTTCCCCGACTTCTTCAGCGACTCGTTTCGGAGGCGCGCCGAGGCGCGGGCGATGAGAACCTGCACCCAACTGGCCGGCGACCCCTATCTCGTGGGGTACTTCACCGACGCCGAGCCGTGGTGGGGGGTGGACCCTCGCGGGATGAAGACGATGCTGGAGGCCTATCTGGCCTTGGCGTCCGGCTCGCCCGGGAAAAAGGTGGCCGTCGACTTCCTGCTGGGCAAGTACAAGAACGTCGCGAGCCTCGACAAGGCCTGGGGCAGTAGCTTCGTCGACCGGGACAGCCTGCTCGCAAACGCCAGGCCCCCTGCGTTGAACGACGTGGCCAAGCGCGACGCGTCCGAGTTCCTCCGGATCGTCGTCGAGCAGTACGCCAAGATCTGCTATGAGACCATCCGCAAGTACGATCCGTACCACCTGGTCATGGGGTGCCGCCTGCTCGGCCCGGTCCCGCCGGAGATCCAGCGTGCGCTGAAGCTGATGGGCGCGCTCAACGTGCTCAAGTCGTATGCGGGCGTGACCGACGAGATCGATCAGTTCTGGTTCAAGCAGGGCGGCATGCAGAACCTGCTGCGAGGGTTCCGAGGATACGTCGACGTCCTCAGCATCAACTATTACGCGCAGATCCCTGATCCAGATCATCTACGTCTGGCCTACGAGCTGTCCGGGGCGCCGGTGATGACCTCGGAGTTCGGGTTCAAGGCCATGGACTCCGGCCTGCCGAACAACAAAGGTGCGGGGCTGCCGGTGGCGACTCAGAAGGATCGGGCCGAACACTTCACGAAGTACGTGCAGAGCGTGGCCGATCTGCCGTTCGGCATCGGCTATCAGTGGTTCGAGCACGCCGACCAACCTGCGCAAGGGCGCTTCGACGGCGAGAACTGCAACTACGGACTGGTCAACATACGCGACGAGCCCTGGGAACTGCTCGTCACGCGAATGACCCAGGTGAACAGCACCCTCGAGGCAAGACACGCCGGACGCCGACAGGACTGACGCCACACCAGAATCCACCACAGGCCGGTGCGGCGGCGACGTGTTTGTGCGGTAGATCCGCCCTACGGCACGGAGTAGAATCTCGCCTTGTCGGCGCGAGACGAACCGCGACCGGCGTTTCGAGCCCGTAGGGTCCGCCGTGCGGACCATTTTTCGACACGAGGTCCGCACGGCGGACCCTACGAAGCTGGAGACGTTACGTGCACCCAAGGCGGAGATTGCGGAGGATATGCCATCCCACCGCCTAAGCTAGGATTTCTGGTCTGCATCCTCTCCGTTTTCCTGGCCGCTGGCTGTGATCCAGTGAGGACAACATTGCAGCCTGTTCGTCTACAGATAACCAATCCTGCCTCTGGACAGCCTGTTGCCGGAGCGCAGGTGCGACTGAAGTATGATTATGATCGTGATGTCCCGCTGCCGCAGCAATCGCCGATCGCCAAACAAGGATGGCCATGGCACTTTGGCGTCACCGATCAGCGCGGGCAAGCCAATGTCGGCATCAAGCATACGATGATTGATCGGACCAGGGGGCGCAGGCCGCCATCCTCAAGAGAGTGGGTCTCAGGAAAAGCTTATCTAGCTAAGGTGAGTAAAGATCAGTTGCATGAAGAGTTCGGCCTTGTGATGCAGCCTGGCGTATCCGCTCAAGGAAAGCACTTCAGCGTGCACATCCTCGAGATACAAGGCCCTCGGTATATCAAGACAGGTGGGTGACAAAGCAACTGGTGCGAGAGTCCTTTCTCGCACCCACGAACAGGAGACCAACGCATGACCGCTTCTTCGACTCGTCGGCAATTCCTCAAGACGGCTTCGGCCGGAGCCGCCGCGACCTTCACGGCGTCCAGCTATGGACGAATCGTCGGCGCCAACGAGCGCATCTCGTTGGGCCTGATCGGCTGCGGCCGACGCGGCTTCGACGCGCACATGGGTGGCGTGCATCCCTACGACAAGAAGCAGAACGTCGAGTTCACCGCGGTGAGCGATCCGTGGCGGCAGCGGCGCGAGCGGGCGGCTGCGAGGTGCAAGGAGTGGTACGGCCGGGCGGCGCGGGCGTTCGTCTCGTATCGCGACATCATGGCCCTGGACGACGTCGACGCCGTGATGATCGCGTCGTGCGACCATCACCACTGCCGCCATCTCGAGGCCGCCGCCAAGGCCAAGAAGGACGCCTACTGCGAAAAACCCCTGGGCATGGGCATGGACATGGAATCGCTCAGGCGAGCCTGCGACGCGGCCAAGGCGGCGGGCATCGTCGTCCAGATGGGCACGCAGGTCCGCAGTTGGACGACCAGTGCCGGCTGCAAGGCGCTGTTCGAAACCGGCGTGATCGGCAAGGTCTCACGGATCGAGCAGTGCCGCAACGCCACCAAACCCTATTGGTACAGCCGGCTGGGGAAGGTCAACGCCGACGACGTGGACTGGAAGGAGTTCCTCATGGACCGGCCGATGCGGCCGTTCGACCGCAAGCTGCTGACCGGCTGGTACGGCTACCGCGAGTTCACCGACGGGCCGATCGCCAACCTCGGCTGCCACTTCATCGACCTGCTGCACTACATCGTCGGGGCCAAGATCCCAGTCAGCGCGGTGGCCCAGGGACGGACGTTTACGTGGAAGGACGAGTACAACTTCACCTGCCCCGACCACTGCCAGGCCTCGTGGGAGTATCCCGAGGGCTTCCTCGTGAGCTACGCGACCAATTTCGGCAACGGCAGCGGCAACGTGTTGAAGATCTACGGGGATCAGGGGGTGATCGACTTGACCAAGTGGCGGGCGCCGACCTACTCCGCCGCCGGCGCGATCAAGTCCACGAAAGCGCCCAAGGCGCCCGAGAAGGTCAAGCCGGTCGAGCGCCCCGACAACTTCCTCGACTGGCTCCAGTGTCTTCGCACTCGCAAGACGCCCAACGCCCCGATCGAGGCCGGCTACTCGCACTCGGTGGCCGTGATGATGGCGACCCAGGCCATGGACACGGGCAAACGGCAGGTCTACGACGCCGAAAAACGCGAGATCCGCGAAGGGTAAGACAGGGAACAGCTCCCCAGCGGTAGCACGTGGTGTGGGTCCTCTGGACCCACCCTTGTCATGGTCGAACGCAAAGGTCCGAGGTCGGTCAAACGGCCCGCCCTACACTGCCAGCGGCAGCGCGCGTGAAGACGCACCCTGCGCGGCTAAGGCGGGGGCCGTTTCGCCTCGCAAGGTCTGAAGGAACGATATCATGCACACTCACGAACGGACAAGCCGACGCGAGTTCCTACGGGACGCGATGGCGGTTGCAGTGGTTGGTGCGACGAGCGCGCGATCGCGAGCTGAACCGCAGGCCACGGCCAAGAAGTCCAAATGGCCCATCGCCTGCCGCGATAGCATCCTGCGCCATGCCGGCGAGCCGAATATGTGGTCGGCGATGCGGGCGATGGGCGTTAACGGCGCGGAGGTCACGGTCCGACCGGACGGCTCGCTGCCTCACGTGGGCCCGAAGGGCACGGTTCACTCGATCGCCGGTCCTGACGGCGTCAAGCGGCTCGGCGAGGAGGTCCACCGGCACAAGAGGCACATCGCCGCGTTCTGCACGCTCAACCGCTACGACGAGCACCGCGAGCAGGAGGTCGCGTTGACGATCAAGGCCGCCAGAGCAGCGGCCAAGATCGGCGTGCCGGTAGTCCGCATTGACCTGGTTCCCAGCAAGATCAAGGACACGGACGAATTCGTCCGCTTCTCAATCGAGGTCGGCAAGGAACTCGTCAGCGCCACGCGCGACCTGCCCGTGCGGTTCGGCGTGGAAAACCATGGCGGCACGACCAACCGGCCGGAGTTCCTCCGGAAGGTCTTCAACGACATCGGCACGAAGCGATTCGGCCTGACGCTTGACGTGGGCAACTTCTACTGGTTCGGGCACCCGCTCTCGAAGTGCTACGACATCTACGCCGAGTTCGCGCCGTGGGCGTGCCACTTCCACGCCAAGAGCATCCACTATCCCGAGGCCGACCGGGAGCGGCAACGCACGCCGGGTTGGAAGTACCGCGAGTGCCGCTGCCCGATCTACGAAGGCGACATCGACTACCAGCGCGTCGCCGCCATCCTGCACAGGAGCAACTACCGCGGCGCCCTATGCATCGACGACGAGTCGATCGGCACGTTCCCCAAGCCCCAACGCCGCGAGGTGCTGAAGAAGGATGCCGATTTCCTGCGCCGGATTGCCCGGCCCGGTCGCTTTTAGGGCGGGTTCTTGTTGTCGCCGACACACAAGGTGCGTCTTGACGCACCTTCAATTGACAGACGCGGGCGGGGGGTGGTGCGTCACGACGCATCCTACCGCCTCATTGAGCGCGTTCCAATCTCACTTGGCTGCTTGCGACACGGCGCCCGGGGGGACCTCGGGGCTGACGTCGACGGCTTTCTTCGCGCCGCTGAGGTCATTGCCGTGCAATTGGATTGCTTCGGTGGCCTGGCCTTGCACCTGGAGGAACGGATTCGCAGTCTGCGGCGCCCTGCACTGGCGAATCGTCGCGGACCGAACCTGCGAGAGCCGAATTACCGCAGCCGCACCTGAAGCGCACGCGGGCTCAAGCCTGTTGATGACCAAGTCCTTGACATCGTCGAAGACCAAGGCATGACGCAGATCGGGCCTCGCCGTTCGGAGATTGATGCTGCGGAACGTCAGCCCCCTGACGTGGCGGCAATAGAAGCCGAAGGCGGGCAGGTCCCCGAACATCGTGCTCTCCGGGTAGTTCCTGGGCAATTCCGGGATCCTTCGGGATGCAAGTTTCCTCCCTCCGCCGCCGTCCAGACTGAGGGAGAGGTTGATGAGCGTCACGTTCTCAATGGGGTGACCCGGTAGGCCCGTGATCGAGCAGCCAACCTTCGAGCAATTCCTGGCCGTGATGTCACGAAGGACGACGTTGCGGAACGCCCCGACCCCCGGCTTCGGCGCCTTGGCCGCATAGGTTCGCGCCCGGTTGCCCAGACGAAGGAAGATCGGGACGCTGACACCGTCAATGATGACGTTCGACACGTTGACACCGTCCAGTACGCCGCCGTCTACGATCTCCAGGGCGATGGCTGCCAGGCCCCGCTGCCTGCCGTAGATCTTCTTCGACTCGCGCGGTGAATGGACCTTGCAGTCGGCGACCGTGATGGCCTTGAACCCGCCGCCGGACTCCGTGCCCATCTTGATGCCGTTGCAGTGGCTGCTGACCACGCAGTCGCGTACGGTCACACGCTCGCATGGGCGAAGCGACAGGCTTTTCAGCACGATGCCGTCATCGTCGGAATCGATCCGACATCCGGTGATGCTCACATCGCGGCAACTGTCCACGTTTAGGCCATCGTTGTTGTAGGTCACGTGGTTGAAGACATGAATGCCGCGGATGGTCAGCCGGTCGCAATCGCGATAGTGCTGCATCCAGCTGCCCGCGTTTCTCAT